>NZ_JAVJNP010000107.1:0-14898 GCF_040217205.1 Coleofasciculus sp. A1-SPW-01
CCGCATCCCGATGTAATAGGTATCATCTCCATATAAATCCCAGAAGGAATGATTAACTCCGGGCAAGTTTAAGCTAGTGGTAAAGGAACCTGTGCTGTTCCCGGCTAACCCATTAATTGTGGCACTACCTAACAAATGATCAACAGTGCTAATCGTGTTATTGCTGGAAAGATAGAAGGAAACATCAAAAGCACCCGCGCTACTCCCTGTATTGGTAATGTCAAAATCAATGTCAAAACTATCACCGGCATCCAGAGGTTCTGAGGTGACATCAAAATCCGACCCGGATAAGTCAGCTAATTGGGTATTATTGATGACTACATCATCATAATCGAACAAAAAGCCGACATTTGAGTTATTATTTTCATTCGTTTCGGTAACATCTGCTCCCGAATCCACCAGCATCCCGATGTAGTATGTGCCATCTCCATTCCAGAAGGAATGATTAACATCAGGTAAGTTTAAGCTAGTGATAAAGGAGCCTGTACTGTTTCCAGCTAACCCATTAATCGTGGTACTGTCTAATAAATGATCCGTGGTGCTAATCGTGTTATCACTGGAGAGATAGAAAGACACATCAAAAGCACCCGCGCTACTCCCCGTGTTGGTAATGTCAAAATCAATGTCAAAACTATCACCCGCATCCAGGGATTGTGGAGTAATATCAAAATCTGAACCGGATAAGTCAGCTAATTGAGTATTATTGATGACTACATCATCATAGTCGAACAAAAAGCCGAAATTAGAATTATTGGTTTCATTGACTTCCGTAACATCTGACCCCGAATCAACTTCCATCCCGATATAGTATGTACCATCTCCATTCCAGAAGGAATGATTAACACCAGGTAAGTTTAAGCTAGTGGTAAACGAGCCTGTACTGTTCCCAGCTAACCCATTAATCGTGCCACTATATAACAGATGATCCATGGTGCTGATGTAGTTATTACTGGAAAGGTAGAAGGAAACATCAAAAGCACCCGCGCTACTCCCTGTATTGGTAATGTCAAAATCAATGTCGAAACTATCACCCGCATCCAGGGATTGTGGAGTGATATCAAAATCTGAACCGGATAAGTCAGCTAATTGAGTATTATTGATGGCTACATAATCGTAGTCGAACAAAAAGCCGACATTTGAGTTATTGGTTTCATAGACTTCCGTAACATCTGAACCAGAATCAACCGTCATCCCGATGTAGTATGTGCCATTTCCATTCCAGAAGGAATGATTAACACTGGGCAAGTTTAAGCTAGTGGTAAAGGAGCGTGTACTGTTCCCAGCTAACCCATTAATCGTGGTACTACCTAACAGATGATCTACAGTGCTGATGTAGTTATTACTGGAAAGGTAGAAGGAAACATCAAAAGCACCCGCGCTACTCCCCGTATTGGTAATGTCAAAATCAATATTGAAACTATCACCCGCATCGAGGGCTTGTGGAGTGACATTAAAGCCCCACCCCCACAAATCAGCTAAATTGATAACCCAACCTAAATCCTCAAAGATTCCTAATGTTACCGCACCCGGATCATGGTGCGCCTCTCCTGTACTAATTTGAGGTGTCATCAAAGCATTAGAATTTCCACTTTCATAAATCGCTTCATCCAAGTGGGCATAGCTAGAACCAGAGTCCCATGTACTCGGAGCGTACAGCTTAGGATTCGTGCCACCATTGGCAGCAACCGCATTACTCCCATTAAAGAACAGGTTATCACTGGTGAGTTGAGCGCCTAGAGCAACAGAGTTATTCGGAAATGTATCGATAAGTTTTTGACCCGAACCATTCACCGTAAAGTGATCGTAAATTAAGGGTTGGCTCCACCAACTCCCTTGTTCAGTGTTGGAGTCATAATCCATGCTACCCAGAAACCCCAAGCCATGACCTAACTCATGCAAGACAACAGAAACAAAATCAGTCTTTCCTGTTGGTGTATTGCCATCAGTGCCAAAATACCAGTTCGGTTCATTGCTATTGAAGTGAGCATTAATATCATGGGCAGTGGTATCTAAATCGAAGCCAGCCAGACTATTGGCGAGGGCGATGGGATACCAGGTATCGGCGTAGGCAGCATTGGTAAAGTTGCTGTAATAATCATTTGCTCCAGCAGAACCAAGAGTACCTGTTCCTAAAGGAGTCCAATTGGCTTCAACTTCAATCGGCACTGGCGAAACAATCAGGTTTTCCCAGATATCAACCGCGTATTCAAATGCCGCTTGAGCTTGGGTGGAAAAACCGTTATAGTTAACGTTGATTGTAGAGGTTTGAGTCTGAGCGGCTAACAGATTTGGCGTTGTCGTTGATTTTGTCTGTTGAGTCCTGTTGTCAGTGAGTTCTAAGCTTGTCTGCCTACCTGAAACGATGTTGGCTTGAGGTGTCTGAGCAAAATTCTCAGTTGCTGTACCTGAACTATCCGTGTCAATAGATAAATTATCAGCTTCTGCTACACCAAAGAAATTACCAAACATCAGAGCTAATTCGGTGGAGGTGGAGAAGGATTTGTCGTGAGATGCCATAAGAGTCTCTCCTCTGTAGTGAAAATTGTGTGCAGATGTCAGATGTTGACCTCTCTGCCCTCTTGTGTCTCTCAGGAGTTGACCCTTATGCAGTTTTTTGTATGAAAATTTACCTTTTACAAAAGTTTATTTTTTATTGACAAATTGACATTAAACAGCTAAAAATAATCCCCTATCTGTCAGTCGCGGTAACGTTTCAACCCAGTGAATAGAATAAACGCGATCGCGAATCCCCCAGCGACTCCGGAAATCATCAGGGTATCCGTATGACGCACCGCGATCGCACCATAAGCCCAAGCAATCACTAGAGGATAGGCAATATCCGATCGCTGAATAATCACCGTTGCTGTAATCGCCGCCCCGACAAGTAGGACAATTGCCGTCCAAACCGAGGGGTCAATCCCCCATCCATTCCAGCCAAAGTCATAGAGTACAATTGCCACATTCAGAATTGTGGCTACACTAATCCACGCCAAATAGATACTCACGGGAATGTGAATGTACCATTTCTCTTTCCGAGACACCCTGACAGAACCAATACCCAACCGCCAATACACTCGAATCAGTGGCAGTAAAATTCCCAGCATCGCCACCAGCGACAGCGCAAACTGGCGATACTGGAACAGAAATACCCAAACAATCTGGGCAACACTCGCCAGCACTAAACCATAGCCCATCTGACGCAGATAAGTATTTTGCCGCTGGTTAGGCAATACCTGATAGATCCCCAGACTAATCAAACCCAGATAAATGAT
Organism: Coleofasciculus sp. A1-SPW-01; assembly: GCF_040217205.1. Lineage (NCBI taxonomy): Bacteria > Bacillati > Cyanobacteriota > Cyanophyceae > Coleofasciculales > Coleofasciculaceae > Coleofasciculus > Coleofasciculus sp. A1-SPW-01. The sequence goes on from NZ_JAVJNP010000107.1 coordinate 3,273, forward strand.
TCCCCATATAGCAAAAGCATAGCTGGCTGGGATAATCTTAATTTCCCCAAAGAGAGTATTGGAGATTTCGCCGATTGTTAGTCCACCAATCGGCGCGATATTTGCCCAGACATTAATGCCAAAAGCGGCAAGGATCGCACTCAATGTGAGAACTTGCCGGAGGCGCTCTGAGTTTAAATAGGAATTGAGCCGTTTCATAGTCTCACCGAGTTCAAATCTCGGTTATGCTGAAGGTCACTTGAGTTTTTGCTTAATAAATGAAACGAGTTGTCCCATTTGTTTTTTCAACCCATCAACTTCTGACTGTAAATGTTCAATTTTTGCATTTAATGCTTGAACTTCGTCTGATGAAACACCAGGATCTTCACCCGCAGGGGCTTCTTCTTTGGGGGGCGGAGCCATAACGGGGCGTTTTTTCGCCTTCGCCATTGCTTCCTTAATCGCATCAACCAGTTGTTTCTTTTCAAAGGGCTTTTCGACGAAGGCAAAATACTCAAACGGCTCCGGTATCTTCTCCGTTACTTCTTCCTTACGACCTGACATTAATACTAAAGGAATGCTCTGGAGAGTACCATCACTTTGAATGTGTTGAAAAACATCCCAACCACTCATTTTAGGCAGCAGAAAATCTAACATAATTAGGTTGGGATGCTCCTGGCGGATCTGATTAAGACCTTCAATACCATCTTTGGCTTCTAACACTTCAAAGTTACCGGGCGGCAACATTTCTTTAACACGCATCCGGATGACTCTACTGTCATCAATAACTAATATTTTATGGCTTGCCACGACTGACTCCTTTGGAGAGATAAAAGAAAAACGTCTTCAGCCCAGGTAGACCAGACCCCATAACTCCACTCAGACAGACCTCACAGAGTCTGTTTTCGGGAAAACAACGGATGACTGACTGACACCTGTAACTCTTCTGCTGTTTGGAGATCGAACCCAAAAGCACTTATGTCCATGATTCTAGATTAATCTGCTTGGTTGGTTGAGAGCAAAACCCGGATCAAATCAGAGTCCGAGTAAAATGCTTTACCATTTGTATCGTACAGAGTAACACCGTTGCTGATAGCTCACCACAATTATTATGGATTTGCCGACTCAACCCAATCTGTCTGCTAAAAACCGTTGGCGAGAGGAAATTACTGCCCTACCCAGTTGGTTACGACGCCCCATTGGTAACGCCAGTGAGATCTCCACGGTGCAGCGCATTGTGAAACAACGGCAAATTCACACGATCTGTGAAGAGGGGCGCTGTCCTAATCGCGGAGAGTGTTATGCCCATAAAACGGCGACCTTTTTGCTGATGGGTCCAACCTGTACCCGTGCTTGTGCATTTTGTCAAGTGGATAAGGGTCATTCTCCGATGCCCCTTGATCCCGAAGAACCCCAGAAAATTGCCGAATCGGTTCAGTTATTGGGATTGCGGTATGTGGTACTGACATCAGTGGCGCGAGATGATTTACCCGATCAGGGTGCGGGTTGGTTTGTTGCCACAATGGATGCCATCCGGCGACTGAATCCAGAGACCCAAATTGAGGTACTAACAGCAGATTTTTGGGGCGGGAGAGGTAAGGAGAATCAAACGCCAACCGAGTTGCAGCGTCAACGGGTGAAAACGGTGGTTCAGGCGCGTCCGGCTTGTTATAACCACAATATTGAAACCGTAAAACGATTGCAAGGACAAGTGCGCCGGGGTGCCCAATATGAGCGATCGCTGGATGTTCTCCGTATCGTCAAAGCCCTTGACCCGACAATTCCCACCAAGTCAGGATTAATGGTAGGACATGGTGAGACGGAAGCGGAGGTGATCGAAGCCATGGAGGATTTACGCCGTGCTGAATGCGATCGCCTCACTCTAGGGCAATATATGCGTCCCTCCCTGGAACACCTGAGAGTGCAACGCTATTGGACTCCTGAGGAATTTGAGCGACTGGGTGCGATCGCCAAAGACATGGGTTTCACTCATGTCCGTTCGGGTCCCTTGGTTCGCAGTTCCTACCATGCGGGTGAATGACCAGAATGAGCTATTGATTATTACCCAGCGTGTAGATGGTAAACTGGGTAACAAATTTGGTCAACAAATCAATAAAAAATTAATCCCATTGTAAATTTATCGGCAAACTCTTGGTATGCTGAAAAGTATAATCAGTCTCAACAGTAGCAAGTTTTCAACACTATAAAACCAGGGAGAGCGCTCATGAGACGCCACACACTTGTTGTTTTAAGCATCACTACTGCGGTCTTTGGCTTAGTCCCCCTTGCCCAAGCTCAGTCAGACTCACCGTTTAGCGCTAATGACAATTCGGTTACGTTATCCGGTGAATCCCTGCGGACTGTACAACGTCGCAGTCTATCCAAGGATTACCGTTCTTTCTTCAATACCAACTCGCCCATTGCTCCAGATGCAGCAGGAGTGAATTCTACAGATTCAAGCTTTGCCATTAGCGATCGCCTACGAATTGTCGTTGGAGATACCCTCAACTCTGGTGATCCCCTTGACCTATTTCCGGCTGTGGGAGAAGAGGGAGATGTTCAGCGACTCAAGTTACAAGTGCCGCTTAGGGAATAATTAGTCATAACTATTCTCAAATGACATCCGCAAAGTCGCGCAAAATTATTTGATAACTATTGCCGATGTCATAGCCGTAAAAAATAGAAGACAATTAAGAAACAACTCCAACACAAACAACTAATTTGGGCTAGTACGGTGAGAAATGTTCCTGGTTTCTCAAGTCTACTAGCCTATTCTCTTGGGTAAGCTGTTCGGTATTTAAACCTTAATATCAATAACGGCGAAAGCCTTGTAGTGCGTTTAGCGAAGCCATGCCGCAGGCTTTGCATCTTGCTCGCTACTAATACCCAATTTAAGTGCATGACAGCTTAAAAGGTAAAGGGTAAAGGGTAAAAGGGAATAAGTAGTCGGACAAAGGAAAGTTGACGGTTGAAATTAGGGGACTCTTAACAGGGAACAGTAATAATTTGAGGCTTGTTAACATTTCCTAGTACAGCGGACAGAATTTATGTCCAGGTACTTACAAGATTTATTTTCTAAATGATATCCAATCCCATGACAGCTCCCATGACAGTGGTTTTCAAGTTCGTGAAGTACGTTATTTTTAACATTTTTTATTATTCATGAGATATGCCAAATATTTTTAATCTCCCCTCCCAACTGTCTAATGAAGAACAATTTGAGGCATTAGTCTCTAGTGATAGCGTGTTAATTGAGCGAATTGTCTCCACAGGGCAAACTACACCAATAGGAGAATGGTATGATCAGCAGCAGGATGAGTGGGTGATCCTGCTTCAGGGGGAAGCAATTCTTATCTATGATGATGGGTCTAAAATTGAACTAAAAGTTGGCGATTATGTTTTGATTGACGCCCATCAAAAGCACCGAGTTGAATGGACAAGCTCTCACCCACCCTGTATTTGGCTGGCTGTCCATGGTAATCTCAAATCTAATGGCAGAGACGATAAAATATGAGTTAATTCAACACTGAAAACGGGTGAGTGAAAAACTATGATAAATTGACAATTGACTTTCCCTTTCCTTGTAAATCAGAGTTCGGATTACTGGAGTAGTGCTAAATGGCGCTGACTCGCATAGCCTGGAAATAAATGAATTAACTCTTTGAACCCGTTTCAACGGGTTTGGTGCTTTTAGCCCCAACTTTAGTTGAGGGCTGAAGTCAGCGACATTCCCCTTAAGTCCTTTGTCACTATGCAAATTCCTAAGCAACTTTGGCAAGCGTCTCCTATCTTATTATCCCTGCTGGGTGGTATCCTCATGGGATTAACTCCATCCCCTGTAGAAGCCTGGTCTTTGGCGTGGATTGCTTTAGTGCCTTTATGGTTCTTAGTCGTCACCCGTCAAAGTCTGCGCCAGACGGCTTTATATGGTTTCTGCTGGGGGATTGGTTATCAAGGGTTAGCCCTATTTTGGATTACAGGTGTTCATCCCATGGATTGGATGGGAGTACCCTGGTTAGCCAGTTTAGCGATCGCGCTTTTTTGCTGGGTGTTTATTACCCTCTGGGGGACGATTCTGGTGGTGCTGTGGGCGGTGGGGATGACGGCGTTCAATTCACTCTTAAATCGTCAAGGTGCAAAGTTTAGGACAGTTACTCGCGTCTTAGTTGGAATTGCCCTCTGGTGTGGTTTAGAAGCCTTCTGGACTTTAGGAGATCTCAATTGGACATCTCTGGCTTATACCCAAAGTCCCCATAATTTATTGATTTTACACCTGGGTCAGATTTCGGGTCCGTTTACAGTAACCGCCGCCGTTGTCGCGGTGAATGGGTTAATCGCGGAAGCGGGAATTAGTTATTTCTCTAATCAAAACAAACGAGTCACTGGATCTAATGCCAAGCAGAAATTTATCCTAGCTTTAGGACTACTCATCGGGTTCCATCTGATTGGTTTGGGACTCTACAGTCGTCCGCTGATTCAACCAACTCAAGCCGCCTTCAAGGTTGGTATTATTCAAGGGAATATTCCTAACACAATTAAACTTTACCAAGATGGTTTGAGTCGGGCAATTGAAAATTATACCAATGGTTACAAAGCGTTAGCGGATGAAGGAGTAGAAGCTGTCCTAACACCGGAAACGGCTTTGCCATTTATCTGGGATGAACAGGTTAACCAATTTCGCTCACCCGTTCCCTTTTATCAATACAAACTCGATCGCTTTAAAGAGGCTATTTTAGACAAAGGTGTACTGCTTTGGCTGGGGGCGTTTGGTGAAAAAGGAGATAGCCTGACGAATAGTTTATTTACGATTACAGGTACAGGGGAAACCATCAGCCGCTATAACAAAGTGATTCTCGTCCCGTTAGGCGAATATATTCCCTTTGAGGAACTATTGGGTAGTTTAATTGATCGCCTTTCCCCCTTAGATGCCCACTTAGCCGCAGGTCAACCCAACCAACAGTTTGACACACCGTTTGGTCGTGCGATCGCGGGAATTTGTTATGAGTCAGCCTTTGCCTATCATTTCCGCCATCAAGCCGCTAGGGGCGGTGAGTTTATTCTCAGTGCTTCCAATAATGCTCATTATAGTGAAACCATGCCCGCCCAACACCACGCCCAAGATGTGATGCGTGCTATTGAGACAGATCGGTGGGCAGTACGGGCAACGAATACAGGCTATTCTGGCATTGTCGATCCTCACGGGAGAACCTTATGGCTTTCTGGGATTAATACTTACCAGATTCATGCGGCTACAGTTTATCGGCGACAAACCCAGACGCTGTATGTACGCTGGGGTAATTGGTTAACGCCAACATTAATAGGATTAGCAATTTTAGCGTTTATCGTGAGTCGCTAATCTTGTTTGTAGTAGGCGCTTGATTCGCCCCTGGCAAGAGGACTAAAGTCCTCACTACAAACATCCAAAACTCTGCACGTTTGTTTATCTGCGGTTTCCACCGCCATAACTGTTTACCTGGACTCAGTACCATTAAAATCATTTAGAACTAACACTTGGGCTCTCCAGTATTGTGGGTTTCGCTCTATGTAGTAAATAACTGGTGCCGTGTCCAAAAACAACCGCGTCACACCCTGGAGGCTTGCTGTAATGTTCACTCCTCTTTCCTTAATTCCATTTGGGCAATTTCTAAATCTGGAAACTCCCCACGCCTCAGGCGGGTGACATAATCCTGAGCATCCATACCCTTGAGGAGATTAGGAGCGATTCCCGCAAATTCTGTCACATTACGGCGGGGTTTCTGCTTCATCTCACACCGTCGTAGTTTCTGGGTTAAGTAAGCGATGAACTGCAATTGCTCATCAGGTGTGAGGGTGTCTGCTTGTTTCATCAAATCCACTAATTCTTTAGACATTTTGATTTATCCTTTTTTATTCAAGTCTAAACGTGCCGACGGCGAACATGATAGGTGGGAAACGTGCCATATCCTTTTGCCCAAGGTGTTTATCCCACATAATCACAGGTAATATAGCGATATCGCGCTCCTCATCCCCTTGTATAAGAATCGTAGGGGCGACCCGCCGCACAAAATTAACACCACCCACCGATTAATTTTATCGGGTCGCCCTGCTCGCCCCTACAACCGCGATAATTCCCGCAATCCCGACAATATCTATAATGGATAATAAACCCTGTCGGGGCGGTTTTTTCCCATTTGGCTAAACCAGAAATGATCATAGTGAAACCACCCCGATAACCGTTAAACCCAATTGCCAACTAATACAAACGGTGTCCAGAAATAGGGATGTTTCCGATATTTTGGATCTTGTAAAATCAGTAATTGAGCGCGACGCAGGGCTTCAGCCTTACTCACTTTATCCTCGGTGAGTACCTGATAAAATTTCACCATCAGATCCGCCGTCGTCGCGTCATCCACTAACCATAATGTGGCTATCGTACTCCTCGCCCCAGCTCTCACGGCGACACCCGCTAATCCCAATGCAGCGTGATCATCGCCTTTGGCGGTTTCACAGGCACTGAGTACCAGTAATTCAATGGGATTGGTGCGACGCAAATCCGTGGTTTTGAGCAAGGAACTCAATTCATTCACATTCAGCTTATCATCCCACGTAATAATAAAGGTTCCCTCGGCTTCTGAACTAAACTGACCGTGGGTGGCGAGGTGGACAACGGGAAATGATACGTTACCCATCGTATTTTCTAATGTGGATTTGGTAAACTCCTGATTGAGTAACAATTTACCTGGCATAAACGATTGAATTTGTTGGAGTTCGATTTTTACATTGGGGAGGGCGGAAAAGTCTAGGCGGGATTCGGAAAGTCCAGCCGTTAATACTTCAAGCTTTTGTTCGGTAAGCGGTGTGGACTCTAACAATTCTAACCCTGGAGTCAGCGCGATCGCATAGTTTTGCAGTAAGAATTGATCCCCGTCGTGTAACGCCGCCATCGGGATATTCCGCAGCGTGCCATTCAATACAAAGACTAGGGTTTTTACCTCACTTTGGGCTAAATCGGCGGCGGCGGGTTTGATAATCCAGTCATAGACTTTCCGGGCGAGGGGGAGAAATCGTAAGCTGGTACGCTGGGTTAAGCCTTGACGTAAGTCCTCTAATGTGCTTTCTAATTCAGTTTTGGAGACAAAGGTGGTGTAACGGCGTAAGGGTTGATTGGGTAAATGAACAATGATTTCCAAGCGATCAGATAGGATAATCGGGTAAAGTACGGCAGCTTCTTGGTCAATCGTATCAATATTTACAGGTTGAGCCGTGATACAATCCGCTTGAAAGAAGTTATCCAATTCGGCAACTTGGAGTAATTCAATCACCTGACGGGCTTGTTCGAGTTGTTCTGGACTCACTTGAGTTTCATCTTTTGGTAATAGCAGTTCGACTAACTCCCGGTAGATGGGTTCAACCTGTTCCCGGAAGGAATACTGAACATTAGAATTAACCGCAACTAAATCGCTACGCAGGGATTGCAGTGTATCCACCGCCCCTTGATAGGCGGCAATTGCCCCTTGAATATCGCCTTGCTGTTTGAGTAAGCGCCCTAATTGCCATTGCCAAGGATACAGACTATCCCAGGCTTCAATTGCTTGGGTTTGAATTAAAGCTTTTTGGGTTAATTCTTGGGCGGGTTGCAGTTGATTGGTTTGTTCGTAGAGATGTCCCAGAGTTCCTAATGCATAGGCGTGGAGGCGTTTATCTTCCAGGGTTTCCGCCTGCTGGATAGCTGTTGTTAGGATTTGGGCAATGTCTTGGTTTAGAGACGCACCATGGCGCGTCTCTACTAATTTGATTAGACTTTCGGCAAAATTAATCCGAGATGTAATCGCTTGATCTGAAAGGGGTAAACGGTTGAGTTGACTGTGAATTTGCGGGACTAAGGTTTGCGCTTGTTGGTGATTTCCGGTTTCAATAAGTAAGCTGAGTTGATTCAGTTTTGCCCGTAATTGGATAAAGGGAGATGGGGCTGCGGTTATCGCTTGTTCATAGAACTCCAGGGCGGCTTCAACTTGCTGCTGTTGACGGGTGGTATTGGCAAGACTGAATAAGGCGGCGCTGATATCAGAGGGGGATTCTAACTGGCGGGCAATTTGTAAACTTTCGTCTAATACCTGACGGGCTTGGGGCAAGTCGTTTACGAATTGTAACACTTCCCCGAGCGATCGCAAGCCGACAGCTTTGGTGATGGAATCGGGTTGATTATCCAGGGTTTGTCTGACTTGCTGGAGTAACTGTAATGCCCGTCGATGAAATCCCAAGGCTTGCATGGCTTGCGCTTGGTTAATTTGGCTTTTAATTTTACCTGTTTTATCGCCTAATTGATTGTACAGGGCGGTGGCTTGCTCCCAGGTGGCTAAGGCTGGTTCGGGTTGTCCCTGATTCAGTTGTAAACGCCCCTGAATCGTTAGGCTTTGGGCTAAGACATTCAGGTGATGGGTAGAAACGTCGCGGTTAGGTTCAGTTTGTAGTAAAGTTAAACTTCGGGAAATGGCGTCGTTTGCCTCAGACCATAGGCTGAGTTGGTGATAGGCTAAGGCGAGATTACTCAGGACTGTAGCTTGCTTAATGGTATCGCCTTGGGTTTGATAGGCTTGGGCTGCTTTTTCTAGGAGTTCTACAGCGTTAGCATATTGACCTGTTTCGTAGAAGGTTCTCCCTTGTTTTACCCAGGCTTCTGGGGAGGAGTTAGCGGTTGTTGTCTCAATTGCTGCGGGTTGGGGTTCGGGTTGTCCGATTCCGGTTGCGGATACGGGGGAAATGACTATACATAAAATGGCGGTGATACTGGCTAATATTAGCCATGAGATACCCCATTGATTAGCGCTAAAGCGCTTACTACGAACGGCGCTAAAGCACTTATTACGAACAGGTAGATACCATTTGTTTTTCATCTATTTTATCCCAACAAGATTATGTTATAGGGGTACGACGTTGTTTATTCTTGCTCCCCTCTCCCATGCAAAAAAAGCGAAGCATCCTTTGTCATCCCTCCAGCCAAAAAAGCGATAGCATCCTCTGTCATCCCCCCTCTTGTAGGGGGGAACGAGGGGGGTTGGGAGAGGGGTTGGGGGTGAGGGGTATTGCTAATACTAAATCTAAGTAAGTCACCCCCTTCTGTCTTCTGCCTTCTTAATTACTCACAGAACTTAGGATTAACTGGGGGATTCCCAGATGTCATGTTAGTAGCTTCCGCCGTAAGGATAACATTACCTTGCTCATCTCGAATCCATCCCTTAGCTTCTACAATCTGGCGCGGTTGAGTCGGTTTATCGGGGAGAGTTGCCGTAGTATTATCACTATTGTTTTCTGGTGACTCCAAAGAAATCCAATCAGCAAATACTGCTTCTCCTCGGAGTAACTCATTGGGTTTAGGGGGCAAACCGCCGCGTCCTGTTACAACAAAACTACTTTGATTGAGTCCAGCATCAGCTTGACACACTTGACCGACTAATCCTCGCACATCTATCGGTTTGGTGGGTAATTGATTTAACTCCCGACTGGGATCAACATCAGGGCTATTAATCTCCACAGTACCGTCTAACCCAAATCGAGAACTGGCAGTAATATCACTTTTTGGTGTGCGCTGGGGACGGGCTTCTAACCCAAAAATGCTTTGAGCGGTGATATTAATATTTCCGCCATCACCCCCAAAGGCATCAGCTACAATGTCGCTGTTTTCGTCTTCAATCGCCACAATGAATTCGGTGTCAATCGTAATATTTCCCCCATTGCCTTGACCCCCCAAAGCTTCTGCCGAAATCAGACTATTGCGGCGCATTTCGATTAAATCTTCTGCTTGAAGATTGATATTACCGCCTTCACCCGAAATGGTTCTGGCAATTAGCGACCCTTGGTTATCAAGCTGGATGGAATTAGCGTCAATCCACATCGTACCAGCATTTCCGGTGGCTTGATCACTAAACTCAACCTCTAGCTCCAACCCAAAACTCAAGGAACTAGCCGCAAGCTGCGTATCATCCGCTATCGTTCCCGTGGCTACGGTTACTCTCGCGCCATCCTCAACTCTTAATTGATCCGTATTCACCTGCAAATCTCCCGCATTTCCGGTACCAAATCCTTGAGCATATAATCCACTGGGAAATCCATCAATGGAACGCCCCCTCAAGGTGATTGATTCATCGGCATTAACCTGTAAATTTCCCCCTTGCCCTGCACCAAAGGTGGAGGCGGAGATAAAGGCACCATCTTCTATCCTTAACTGTCGGGTATTCACCTGTAAATTTCCCGCATTTCCCGCATCGGTTAATAGGGAAAACGTATCTACCGAAATCGCACTGGGAATCTCACCGACGGCGGCTTTACCAATAATATCAATTGATTCGGAGGCGTTCACGGTTAAATCACCACCATCCCCTTGGCTAAAGGTAGTTGTACCAATCGCACCGCCATCACGAATCATCAACCGTTGTGTATTCACGAAGATATTTCCCGCATCGCCGGTGCCTCTGGCAATATTACCAATGGCGCTAGGAAAGTTTCCCTCTGGGGTTGTGCCAATAATATCGATAGATTCAGCCGCATTTACTGTTAGAATTCCGCCATCACCAGAAAACAATATGGTTGAGGCTGAGACTAATCCACCATTGCGGAGAATCAGATTGTCTGTATTTATGGTTAAATTACCAGCATCTCCAAATCCGTTGGTTTGCGAGAATAAGCCACCTGGATTATCGGGTGATGAACTGCCAATCACTTCCACTAAATCAGCATTTATGGTTAAATTTCCACTATCACCCTGACCGATGGTATTGGTGGTGACTCGTCCTAAATCTTGGCTTAATAATCGTCCTGTTTCAATGTCGATATTTCCAGCATTTCCTGTGCCGATAGCTGTTCGCGCATACAAACCACTCCCAGAAATTTGTCCCAGGATGGGGTTTTCTGTAGAGTTTAACGCGGCGGCTATGGGTGCTGATATGTTCTCCGGGAGACTATCTAGTTCTGCCAATAACGCTTCAAACAATTTTTGGTTGACTGGATTACTCGATAGTCCCTGAAATTCTACCGAGTCGGTGGTTGTCACTTGCAAGTCTCCCCCATTCGCCGCACCCAGGGTGAAGGTAACAATGCGAGCGCTATTATTTAAAGATAGGGATTTGGCATCGATAATAATATCTCCACCTCTTGTACCAGGTTCTTGGGTGATACTAATACTGCTAATCAGATTATCATTGACCGATATCGTGCCATTGCTAGTCAGGTTGATATTACCTGCCAACCCTCCCACGGACAAAATTTGAGATGTGGTAATATCATCATTCGCCTCTAGGAGGATATCACCGCTTCTAGTTAAGCCAGAGGGATTGAGTAAGCCATTGAGCGCGATCGCACCTTGACTGCTGAGTTGAATTTTTCCACCTAATGCGCCTAAAGACACGATATCAGACGTAACGATATCCCCACCTCCAATCAGGGTAATATTTCCACCATTCCCTACCTGAGAACTCGCGTTTATTGCGCCATTGACTGTCATCCTGTCTCTGGAGTCAATCGTGATTGAACTGATAGTCGCCGCCGAATTATCTGGATTTGGACTAATCGCCACTCCGGAAACACCATTGATGATAATTTCGCCACCAGGTAAGGATAAATTCGGTTGGTATTGATTGGTAATCAAGGCAACACCATCAGGGGCATTGAAAAA
>NZ_JAVJNP010000108.1:0-9175 GCF_040217205.1 Coleofasciculus sp. A1-SPW-01
TCATCGGATCAGGGGCTAAAGCCCCGACTACGAACGAACCCTAAAGGAGAACATGATGAAGTGCGCTACATTGTGTTTATTCGCGATGTGTTGAGCGAAATTAATCCGTGATAAGTTAGACGAACAGCATCAATGACATAAGACAAATGACCAACCAGGAACGATTTCCAGACATTAAAACGAATTTTTAATGCCTTTGACCCCTTTCGCCCCTTACCCCCTGGTGTTCCAACTTACGTGGATTGTGAAGAGGTGCGGGGCGATTGTGATATTTTAATTGAACTGGGACGATCGATTTTATTATCAGATAGAGTCACCTGTAATCTCTATGCGGGACATCGGGGGGCGGGAAAATCAACGGAATTACTGCGGCTGAAAGCGGACTTAGAAGAGCAGAAGTATTATGTTTGACAATTAAACCGAGCGCACGTCGGTGTTAGGGCACACGTCATTGGTGTCAGACTTAAGCTCAACCCCTCACCCCCAGCCCCCTGACAGGTGTAGGTTTTTTACTCTTAGGTGGGGACAAGACAAGGAGGACAAGGATGGAAAGAAGACAAGGGGGGAAAATCTCTCTAGTATTGCTTTTCTACCTTAAGTTGACACCCATGGGCAATGCCGTACCCCTACAGGTAGCGCCCGTGTCACCAATGGGTTTATCGCAACCCCATCCCTTGCAACTCTTGACGTAACCGTTGCGCTTCCTGGGGATTGGTGACTTGATGACGGGCGATCGCACTCTCAAATGCGGCTAAACTTTCTGATACTCGTCCCAGTTTAAGTAATACAACCCCTAAGTTTTGGTAAGCGTCGGCATAGTCGGGATTCAGTTGAATGGCTTTTTGATAAGCGGTTATCGCAGATTCCCACTGTCCCAAGGCTTTTAAGGTCATCCCCAGGTGATTGTATCCCACGGCAAAACTCGGATCAATTTTCACCGTGGTTTCATAAGCTCGTTTCGCTGTGGTGAAATCGCCAACGCCGAATAACAAATTCCCTAAATTATTATAGGCTCCCAGTTTAAGTTGGGGCAGAATCGGTTGCTTAATCGCGTCTTGATAGTGATCTGCCGCTAATTGGAGTTGATTCTGTTTGGTGTAAGCATTGCCTAAATGGTAATGTAATTCAAATAAGACCGAAGCGTCTACCTGTGAATCCGTGAATCCACGTTTAAGCAGGGCAATTCCCTCCCCTACTTGACCGATTTGCACATACAGCGCCCCTAATTTACTACACAAGTATGCATCATTAGGATGATCAGCCAGGAATCCTTCCATAGCAGTCTTGGCGCGAGTGTATTTATCCAACGCCGCGATCGCACCCGGTTGATAGCCATAATGTAAAATGCCCACCGTAGACAGGGAAATCACCTGCCAATCGGGTTCTCGCTGCAACAATTGGGCGACACTATCATCCACCAGAGAATGGTAGGGGCGAGAAAAATAGATATCGGGATGATGGCGAAATAAACGGGATACCAGGGAATAGGGGGATTGAGTCGCACCCACTTCTTGACGGATCAGATTAATCACCAAGTTGCGATCGTTTTGTATCGCCTGTTGGATTTCGGGGACAATTTCCGGCGTTAACACCTCATCCGCATCCAGTACCAACACCCACTTCCCGCGCACATATTGCAGCGCCTGGTTGCGGGCGGCGGAAAAGTCATTGCACCATTGAAAATGATAGACTCTTGCTCCATAATCGGTAGCGATATCAATCGTGCGATCGCTTGATCCGGTATCTAGGATCACCATTTCATCGACGATTGGCTGCACACTCTCCAAAACTTGAGATAAACTGGCTTCCTCGTTTTTTACAATCATACATAGACTGAGATCCATCCTTAATTCCCTCTTTGGTGACAGTCAGACATGGAACAATAAGATCAGTTGATTTGCTATTCATACTAGAAAACAATGCCAAAACCGACACAAGCCCACATGTCTCGCACAATCTCTAAGAGTCAGCCTAGTGGTGCGAAGGATATGACTAAGCGCCAGATGGAATATTATATGGGAGCGAAGCTGATTGAGGTTGGGGTTAATCCCAAATCGGCGATTTATCGTTGGTCAGTGGAAGATAAAGGAAGTCGTGAAGTCTGGACGTATAGCGCCTACTGGAGTGATTCTAAAGAGGAATTATTGCAGAAGGAACAGGAATCCTAGAGTGTTGGTCAAGTATTCCGAGAAACCGGGTTTCTCGTAAGGATGACAACGACTATCAAGCTTTCACCCAAAGAAACCCGGTTTCTTGACCGATGTCCTAGTGCAGTGTGTGAAAATAGCTAAGGGAGTTGGGGGAGATATTCGCGGTTCAGTGATTATGGAATGTTGGGTTGAGCGAAGTCGAAACCCAACCTACAAATTAGCTGCATAAGCTGTTCGGCATTTAAACCTTAATGTCAATAATGTAATACCCAATTTAAATGCATGACAGCTTATCACTCCTTTGAATTGAAATGTCATTTTATAGTTGGCGCTTAAATGCTTATGGCGCTAAAGCGCAACTACAAACAAACATTCAACTTAGTTGGGCGACTATCTGATTTTGTAAGACGGTTTGTTCGGTGAGTAAATCGTCTACTGTTAATCGTAATGCGCGATCGCGATCGACTGAAAATTTGAGTTTGATCCGATCGCGTCCCGGATTTCCGGGGGGTGTAAGCTGGGCAATGGTTCTGGCACCGTCCCGATCATTTAAGGGTTGTACGGCGGTTTTGCCGCCACCGAGTTGGCGGGTGACTAAGCGATCGCCTTCAAAGTATACCTCGGTTGCTCCGGTTTCTGCGCCTAATTCGCCGACGATTAATTCAATACTCGGTTGATTGTCTACTGACGCCCCTACTACTAATTCCACGGGATTACTCATCGGATAGGGTTGTCCGGCTTTTATAATCGGATGCCAATTGTGACACTTATTCCGTCGATCCCAGTAGCGAATCCCATAGCTATGGTAGAGGAAGTCTTGGACTTCAATCCCTTGGGCTAATTGTAATGCGCCCTGGGCGATGGCTTCAAAGGGTTTTCGGGAACGAATCTTTTCGGCGTTAAAGTATTGCTTTACCCACTCTTGGACGGCGGGAATTTTTACGGTTCCGCCCACTAATAATACCGCATCAATATCGGCGACTTCGATACCACTGCGCCGTGCTTGTTGCAGGAGTTGGGTCATTCGTTCATTCAGGTTATCAAAGAATTGGTGATCGTTTAAAATGGTTTCCAAGGTTTGCCGATCCAGACTCAGTTCATAACTCTCTAGTGTTTCATCGTTAAAGTAAACTTCCGTGGCGGTGGATTCTGTAGAAAGCTTTATTTTCAAGCGTTCCGCTAATCGCGTGGTGAGAGGCGATCGCGTAATTCCCTGGGTTTTGACAAAATAATCTACTAGCCAGTTATCAATATCTGAACCGCCTAAATTTTGTCCAGCTTTGGCGAGTACGCGGGCGATTTGTGGCTTTTGTCCCGAACGTTCACCTAATACTTTTTCCCCCCATTTCAGGATAAATCCCAGGGGCTGTTTCCCCGGTTGTACCTCTTGATTTAACTGCACCAGGGATAAATCCAAAGTACCGCCACCGAAATCCACGACGAGGAGGGTTTCACCTTCTGCTACACCATACCCCAAAGCGGCGGCGGTGGGTTCATCCAGTATCCGCAGTTGTTCCACGGGTAAGGCTTGACACACTCCGGTTAACCAGTGGCGATACGCCTCAAAGCTATCGACGGGTACGGTAAGAATTAAGGATTCAATCGTGTCTGTGGGGGAAGGGGAGACTTTGGCGATAATTTGGCTGAGGAACCATTGTCCAATTTGCTCAAAACTGATGGGTTGTTGATCCAATTCCGGCAAAAATCCCTGAATCTGGGAACCTATCCCGCGTTTGAAGCCGGAGAAAAAGCGGAGATCGGTGGTAAGATCTAAGCCGCGATCGCGGATTGTTTGACCGACGATCACCTGACCTTGCTGGGCATCCTCAACATAGACCAAACTGGGAATCAGGGGTGGATTTTGGGCAAGTTGTATTGATAAACCAGGTAGGCTGACGGTTTCCGCTTCGCCCGTGGCGGCGTTCCAGCGAGTGATAACTGTATTGCTTGTGCCAAAATCAATTGCGTAGTTCGTCATTTGTCATTCGTCATTCGTCATTTGTTATTTGCCACTATACAGGAAATAGGAATTGTGAAGTCAGCCTTTAGTCCTTTGAGTTTATAATCGGAATTTCGACAATAAACTCCGTTCCTTGATCGGGATGGGAAACACACTGAAGTTGACCTTGATGCTTTTCGACAATAATTTCATGGCTAATTGATAAGCCTAATCCGGTGCCGCGTCCTACGGGTTTTGTGGTAAAGAATGGATCAAATATTTGGGAAATAATATCGGCATTAATTCCGGCACCATTATCCGCAATCCGAATAACGGCAAAGTCTGATGGTTGCTGTTTATGACCATTATCGTCTGCACTCTGACTCTTTTGAACCATTTCGGTGTGAATTTTAATCACGCGGGGAGCGGGTTTATTCTCTAAGGCATCAATCCCATTACTCAGCAAGTTCATAAATACCTGATTTAACTGACTGGCGTAGCAGGTAATCGCTGGAATTTCACCGTATTCTTTAATCACTTCAATTTGGGGACGATTGCCTGATGCCTTGAGGCGATGCTGTAAAATAATCAAGGTATTATCTATACTTTCATGAATATCAATTGTTTTTCGCTCTGATTCATGATGTCGAGAGAAAATGCGTAAGGATTGAACAATTTGCTGAATGCGATCAGCACCTATCTCCATCGATTTGATTACATTTTGCCAATCCTCACTGACGAACTCCCAGTCAATCTCTTCACTAATCTCTTGAATGGCGTCTGGGGGATGGGGATAAGCTTCACTATAGGCATTAATTAAGCGAGTGAGATCGACAAAATAATTTTTAGCATACATGAGATTCCCGCCAATAAAGTTGACAGGATTATTAATTTCGTGAGCTACACCTGCCACCATTTGCCCTAAGCTGGACATTTTCTCATTATGAATCAGTTGAGTTTGGGCGCGTTTGAGTTCAGCTAATGCTGTCTCTAGTTGGATCGATTTTTCCTGTTCTCGCTGAATCGATTGATGCAAGGCTTCCTCGGCTTGTTTACGTTGGCAGATATCTTTGAGTGAACCCACCATTCGCTGAGGTTTTCCGTCCTCATCCCACAGGGCTTGTCCGCGACACATTACCCATTTATAGTCACCATTTTGGCATTGTAAGCGATATTCAATTTCATAATAAGGGATTTTTCGCTGCAAGTAGTTTTGGGTTGTTTCGATAATTTGCTCGACATCATCGGGATGGATACGACTAATCCATTCATCAAAACGATGTACAATTTTACAGGTTTCATCGTGGCAATTTTGATTACCGATAATTTCCTGAAACCGCTCAGACGTAAACACTTCCTCAGTTTTCAAATTCCAATCCCAAATTCCATCATTATTGCCTTGTAAGACTAACTGCCAGCGTTCTTCACTTTGGCGTAAATCTTCTTCAATTCTCTTGCGTTCTGTAATATCTTTGCCGACGGTGATTACACAGCGTTCCCCTTTCAAATCAATAAACTCAGCCGATAATAATAAGGTAATAATCTCACCCCATTTAGTCCGCCATTCCGTTTCCCAGTTACACAGTGATCCTTGTCGATGTAAAAGCTGTTCAAACTGAACCATGTTTTCAGGATTGACGACCAAGTTTAGATCAAAAATTGTCTGACCAATGACAGCTTTTCTCTCATACCCCAATAGATTGAGAAAACTTTGATTCACATCGATATAGCGTCCGTCTGGGCAAGTGCTAATCGTAATCGGGTCAGGGCTACAACTAAAAGCTTTGGCAAATTTTTCTTCTGAGATTTTGCGGGCTACTTCGGCGCGTTGCCGTTCTTGGACTTCTAAGAGTAATGAGGTGAGATCGGCGATGGAACGGGCAAAGTTTTGCTCTTCTGGTGTCCAATGTCGGCACGTTTCTATCTGTTCAATACATAACACACCTACGGTTTTTCCGCCCAATCGTAAAGGGGTGTCTAGCATTGATGTTATGTTTAATCCCTGTAGGTAAGACTCCAGCAAATCACCGCTTCTGGGATCGCTGATCACATCATCTACTGCAACGAGGGGAGCCTCACTTAAAGCGTTAAAGTAAAGCGGATGGTTTGCTAGGGCTAGGCTTAACCCGGTGCTATGTTTACAGTGACTTTGCTGGAATAAATCCAGACATTCAATATGAGTTTTTTGTTGATTATAGAGCCAAATACCGACTCGTTCGACTTCAAGAGTACGGGCTGTGACTTCAGTGATTTTCTGAAACGCTAATTCTAAATTCCCCTGATATAAAATTTTATTTTTAGCCAGTTCAATGAGTAAACTATTTTGATGGCTAAGCTGTCTTGCCTGTTGGCGAAGTTGGTTTTCGGCTTGCTGGCGATCGCGAATTTCTTGTTGGAGTAAACTATTTTGTTCTTTTAACTGGTTCTGTAATCCTTGCAGGAGCAGTTGATGTTCGATCCGAACTAAAATTTCTTCCGGTTGGAACGGTTTAGTAATATAGTCAGCCCCGCCAATTTTTAACGCTTTGACTTTCTCTGCCGCTTCCGTCAATGCGCTTAAAAAAATAATCGGAATGTCTTTGGTTTTCGTATTTGTCTTCAGACATTGACAAACACTATACCCATCCATATCCGCCATGACAATATCCAGTAAAATTAAATCAGGAGGCGATGAAATTGCCGCATGGATGGCGAGTTTACCACAAATAGCCCGTTGAATGTTATAATGTTCTTTCTCCAATACATTCGATAAAAACCGTAAATTATTGGGGTTATCGTCAACCACTAATATCGTTATTTTAGGTTTATTCAATACCATTGATAATTGTTGACTTAGCATCACTCTAGTCCTTATGAATGATTAATGACCGCCTGAGTCACTCGCAGAATAACATCCAGTCTAAAATCATGAAGTAAATCCGTTAATGCCTTGGCTAAATCTGCCTTTTCTGTCGGTAGTTTTTGAATCAACTGAGCAATCATTGCTTCATCTAACTGATTAG
The DNA here is from genome assembly GCF_040217205.1 of Coleofasciculus sp. A1-SPW-01. Classification (NCBI taxonomy): domain Bacteria; kingdom Bacillati; phylum Cyanobacteriota; class Cyanophyceae; order Coleofasciculales; family Coleofasciculaceae; genus Coleofasciculus; species Coleofasciculus sp. A1-SPW-01. Next base: position 7,092 of record NZ_JAVJNP010000108.1, read on the forward strand.
CCGCCTGTGCTAATTCAGTCACCCAGGCTGAAGGTAGACTGGATAACTCTGAACAGAAAAACGAGTCTGGTTTTTCTTGTCTGCTATAACTTGAGAGAGAGAGAGGTAAACTATCCGATAACTCTTCATAACGATAGCGCACTCCTAAATGGTGGGCAATTGTGTCAAAAATTTGCTCCTCTGTAAAGGGTTTCCGGACAAAATCCTCAGATCCGGCGGCTAAAATCTCCTCTCGCCTTTCCTCAAAGGCGCTAGCGGTTAAGGCGATAATAATAGTTCTAGATAAATCGAGAACTGAGTTGGATTGAGATAACCGTTCTTTTTCTTTGCTTTTAAGCCGTCGCGTTGCTTCTAACCCATCCATCATTGGCATACGTGTATCCATAAAAATCAAGTGAGGTTGCCAAGTTTCCCATAACGGTAAGCATTCCATCCCATTTGCCGCCTCCCGCACTTCAAAGCCAATCGGTTCGAGTAATTTAGTCAGCAACAGGCGATTTTCTGGGGTATCATCAACGACGAGGATACGATAGGTTGGTTGATTGGGTTCTAAGCCTAAGACGCGCTGACGGGGTTGGGGGGTGACGGGGTAGACATCTGCCGGACTAATTTTAATACCAAATTTAAAAATTGTCCCTTTGCCGACAACACTACTGACGGTAATCGTTCCCCCCATCAGTTGCACAAATTTACGGGTAATGGTTAACCCTAAACCTGTCCCTTCCGCCATTTTTTGTCCGGTTTCGGTTTGGACAAAGGCATCAAATAAGTTGTCAATTTCAGCCGGAGAAATACCCGCTCCCGTATCTTCTACTTCAAACCGGAGTCGGGGGGGAAATGCTGACAATGATGATGAGTCGGTGTCTGAAGGGTTTTGATCGGTTAACGGCTCAGTTGCCAAATTTACTCGTAAGGTAATTGTACCCTGTTCGGTAAATTTAATCGCGTTACCTAAAAGGTTAATTAAACAAACCCGTAATTTTTTTGCATCGGTTTTTATGGTTTGTGGAACATTGGGTGCGACGCTGAAGACTAGATTTAACTTTTTCTGTTCAGCTTTAATTTGGAACATTTCTTCCAAATTATCTAACAAGCGATACAAATCAAAGCTGGTTTCATAGAGGGAAATAATCCCTGCTTCAATCTTCGACAAATCTAAGACATCATTAATTAAGTCCAGTAAATGTTCACCACTACGATTAATAATACCCAGATATTCTCGTTGTTCCGGTGTAATTTTCAGATCACGACTCATGACTTGGGTAAACCCTAAAATAGCATTCAAGGGCGTGCGGAGTTCGTGACTCATATTGGCGAGAAATTCACTTTTAGCTTTAGAGGCGGCGGCGGCGGCTTTTTCGGCTTTGCGTCGCTCTTGAATTTCCTGCTCTAATTTGTGATGGCGATCGCGTACTTCTTGAGACAGTCGCCGAATCGTCAGTTGATGCTCCACCCGCGCCAAGACTTCTTCAACTTGAAAGGGTTTGGTGATGTAATCAACACCCCCCACGCGAAAGGCTTTGACTTTATCCAAAACATCATCAATGGCACTAATAAAAATGATGGGAATGTCACGAGTCTCCGGATCAGCTTTGAGAGTTTCACAGACTTGATACCCATCCATTTCTGGCATCCGGATATCCAGTAATATGAGATCGGGTTGGGCAGATTTAGCGGCGCGAATTGCCATTTTCCCCTTAACCACACCCCGCACTTGATAGCCTTGCTCCGACAAAGTTGCGGATAAAACTTGTAAGTTTTCTGGGGTATCGTCAACAATTAATAGGTTGCCTTTAGTCATTTATCTTATGTCTTATGTCTGATGTCTTATGTCTGTCGGTATTTGAATCAGGGCGGGTTTTGTTGCTCAGTTATCGGCTCTTAATTAGGGTTAGTCCCTAAACTATTGGTGTCAACTTAAGCGCCAAAAGTGCGACAGGGGGAGCTTTTCACCCTCATCCCCTAACCCCTTCTCCCACCCCCCTCGTTCCCCCCTACCCCCCTCGTTCCCCCCTACAAGAGGGGGGATGACAGAGGATACTTCGTTTTTGTGGCACGGGGGAGGACAGAGGATGCTTCGCTTT
>NZ_JAVJNP010000111.1:0-17435 GCF_040217205.1 Coleofasciculus sp. A1-SPW-01
ACCAATTAGGCTTAGAGATAGTCCGAACTAGGGAAGTATTCGGAAGTCTGTACCAGGACTAGGCTCAAAAAGCTATTCACCTCTTACGTTGTCCAAACTGGCTTGGTCAATCCTTGTCCCTTTTAGGGCAAGGTTGGTGAACTTTCTCTCCACGATAGTGTTTGACTCAATATCTGAACAAGTCTTCAGATATTTTTTTTTAGCATAACACCTGAATGGTCATTCAGATATTAAATTTCCCTTAAAAGCCTATTGATAAGTAGTCGGACAAAAGAAAACGGCTCTGTACTAAGTTTTGTAAACAAGTCTCAAACCCTTACTTGGGTAAAGCGATCGCACGTTCGTTATTTGGAATACCAGGGTTATCTGGACATACGTCAGTGCGTCGGCAAAGGGCGCACGTCAAAGGGCGCACGTCGGTGCGCCCCTACGGTTGGTTCTGGGATTTTTTTATGCCCAAGGATATAAAGATTTATCAAACCGAGGCTGACCCATCATCGGGGGACTTGTTAACCTGGTTCTATTCCCATCGCCTATACCTAATTATCATTATCATGTCCACCCATCAATCCCTCCCCAAACCTGCAAACGCGAATAAAAAATCGGATATCCAACCGATACCCGCGCAATCTCGACCCCATCCTGTTGTCGCCCAACCGAAAATTGAGTCAACCCTACATTTCGCAGATATTTCAACAGAAACGCAAGTGTAACGCACCATCCCCACATTTAACTGAACCCTTCACCGAGGCGGAACAATCCCTAGTCACGACAGTAAACACGACTCAAGACTTGAAACCACAATTAGCCGAATTTGTCAAATAATGAATAGTTATGTGACTTGCGATACTCCTATGGAATTGCGAATCGCCACAACGACCGATGCAGATGCGATCATCGGGTTCGATCACGTCGCCGCATCTGACGTTGCACGCGTCCAGTTTATTCACGAGCAAATCGAATCGTCCGCGTGTTACATCGCCGTCATCGACGCGAACGTCGTGGCCTACGCCGTCCTGAACTACAAGTTCTACGACAACGGTTGGATTGAAATGCTCTACGTCCATCCGCAATTCAGGGGTCAGGGAATCGGTTCTTCGTTGATCCGCCACTTGATCAACGAATGCCGCACACCCAAACTGTTCACATCGACGAATCAATCCAATGTCCCGATGCAGCGGCTGTTGGCAACGCTGGAATTTGCTCGAAGTGGCCTCATCGAAAACCTGGACGACGGCGATCCGGAACTGGTGTACTTCAAACGACTACGCGATAATGCCAAATAACAATGGGTTGGACGAAAGTCGCTGGTGCTTAGCTAGCTGTAGGGTGCGTTAACGAAGTGTAACGCACCATCCAAACATAAAACGGTGCTCCTGCGGCGCGAAAATCCCCTAAGTCATCAAACCCCAACATAACTGCCGCGACGAATTTCCCTCAGACCATATAAAATAAACAGGATTCAAGAATAGTCACGCAATCACCGACACTTATGCCTCGCCGCGACGATCTTCACAAAATCCTGATCTTGGGTTCTGGTCCCATTGTTATCGGACAAGCCTGTGAGTTTGATTACTCTGGCACTCAGGCGTGTAAAGCCCTCCAACAGGAAGGCTACGAAGTGGTACTGGTTAACTCCAATCCAGCCACAATCATGACCGACCCAGAAACTGCAGACCGCACCTACATTGAACCCCTGACTCCGGAAATTGTGGAGAAGGTGATTGCCAAAGAACGACCAGACGCCCTATTGCCGACGATGGGGGGTCAAACAGCCCTGAATATTGCCGTTACTCTGGCAAAAAACGGTGTTCTCGACAAATACGGCGTCGATCTCATTGGTGCTAAACTCGATGCCATCGAAATGGCAGAAGACCGCCAGCTTTTCAAAGAAGCGATGGGGCGTATTGGTATCGGAGTCTGTCCTTCAGGAATCGCCAGTAACTTGGATGAAGCCAAAGCCCTTGCCCAACGCATTGGCACTTACCCCCTGATTATTCGTCCTGCCTATACTTTAGGCGGCACAGGAGGCGGTATTGCCTATAACCAGGAAGAATACGAAGAAATGGCACAAGCCGGGTTAGACGCCTCTCCCGTGTCTCAAATCTTAGTCGAACAGTCGCTGCTGGGATGGAAAGAATATGAGTTAGAAGTAATGCGGGATCTCGCCGATAACGTGGTGATTATCTGTTCAATCGAAAACCTTGACCCCATGGGGGTCCACACGGGTGACTCGATTACCGTCGCCCCCGCCCAAACCCTCACCGATAAGGAATATCAGCGACTCCGAGATTACTCGATTCAAATTATCCGTGAGATTGGCGTGGAAACGGGTGGCTCAAATATTCAGTTTGCCATCAATCCAGTTTCCGGGGACGTGATTGTCATTGAAATGAACCCCCGTGTCTCCCGCAGTTCTGCCCTCGCCTCAAAAGCGACAGGGTTTCCCATTGCTAAATTTGCGGCGAAGTTGGCGGTAGGGTACACCTTGGATGAGATTCCCAACGACATTACTCAGAAAACCCCCGCCTCCTTTGAACCCACGATCGATTATGTGGTGACCAAAATTCCCCGGTTTACCTTTGAGAAATTCCCCAACGCCCAACCCGTACTCACCACCCAGATGAAGTCGGTGGGGGAAGCCATGGCAATTGGACGCACGTTCCAAGAATCCTGCCAAAAAGCCTTGCGTTCTCTGGAAATCGGACGCTACGGGTGGGGATGCGATCGCGCCGAGAAACTCCCCTCCCTGGAACAAGTGCGGTCTGGCTTACGGACACCCAACCCTGACCGCATATTTACCCTGCGTCACGCCTTACAGTTAGGGATGACCGTGGAAGAAATTTATGAACTTACGGGTATTGATCCTTGGTTTCTAGATAAGTTTGCCGATTTACTCGAAACTGAAAAATTCCTCAAGCGCACTCCCTTAAAAAGCTTGACAAAAGAGAATCTTTGGTATATAAAGCGTCAAGGCTATAGCGATCGCCAAATTGCCTTCGCCACCAAGACAACGGAAGATGAGGTGCGGACGTATCGCAAGCAACTGGGGGTTGTCGCCGTTTACAAAGTCGTGGATACCTGCGCCGCCGAATTTGAGGCACTGACCCCTTATTACTATTCCACCTACGAAGAAGAAACCGAAGTTATCCCCTCCGATAAGCGCAAGGTGATGATTCTCGGCGGTGGACCCAACCGGATTGGACAGGGGATTGAGTTTGACTACTGTTGCTGTCATGCGGCTTACGCCCTCGCCAAACAAGGGTTTGAGACAATTATGGTCAACTCCAACCCAGAAACCGTTTCCACGGACTACGACACCAGCGATCGTCTCTACTTTGAACCCCTGACCAAAGAAGATGTCCTCAACATCATTGAAACCGAAAAGCCCGAAGGGATTATTATTCAGTTTGGTGGTCAAACCCCACTAAAACTGGCAGTTCCCCTTCAGGAGTTTTTAAACAATCCCGAAATCCCCACCTCCGTTCCCACCAAAATCTGGGGGACTTCGCCCGACTCCATTGATATTGCCGAAGATCGGGAACGCTTTGAGAAAATCCTGCGCCAACTGGATATTAAACAGCCCCCCAATGGCATCGCCCGCAGTTATGAGGAGGCGTTAAACATCGCCAAGCGCATCGGTTACCCAGTGGTAGTGCGTCCCTCCTACGTCCTCGGTGGACGGGCAATGGAAATTGTCTATTCTGACCTAGAGTTGGAACGGTATATGACCTTTGCGGTGCAAGTGGAACCGGAACACCCGATTCTGATTGATAAGTTCTTAGAAAATGCCATTGAAGTCGATGTAGACGCGATCGCCGATCATACGGGTCGGGTGGTGATTGGTGGCATTATGGAGCATATTGAACAAGCAGGGATTCACTCCGGCGACTCGGCTTGTTCGATTCCATTTATTTCCCTGAGTCCCACAGCAATGGAAACGATTCGCACCAGTACCCATCAATTAGCCACAAAGTTGAAAGTCATTGGCTTGATGAATATCCAGTTTGCGGTGCAAGGGGAAACCGTTTATATCCTGGAAGCCAACCCCAGGGCGTCGCGGACTGTTCCTTATGTCTCCAAAGCCACCGGTGTCCCGCTAGCGGCTTTGGCGTCCCGGATCATGGCAGGAGAAACCCTAGAAGACCTGGGTTTAACCCGCGAACCGATACTCCAGCACATTGCCGTAAAAGAAGCTGTCCTGCCCTTTGATAAATTCCCTGGCACCGATGTCATCCTCGGACCAGAAATGCGGTCTACTGGTGAAGTGATGGGGATTGATACGGACTTTGGTAAGGCATTTGCCAAGGCAGAATTAGCCGCCGGTCAGCGTTTACCCCTTTCGGGTACTGTTTTTGTCTCCACCAATAACCGGGATAAAGCCAATGTTGTCCCGGTGGTTCAAGACTTGATGGACTTGGGCTTTAATGTCATTGCCACGGAAGGTACACGCAAAGCCCTTAAGGATCAGGGCTTGGAGGTTGATTTAATCCTGAAACTGCATCAAGGGCGTCCCCATGTCTTGGATGCGATTAAAAATAAGCAGATTCAGTTGATTATTAATACCCCAACCGGAGAAGATGCCCAAGCTGATGGTCGGTTAATTCGGCGCACCGCACTGGCTTACAAAATCCCAATTGTTACCACGATTGCTGGTGCAAAGGCAACAGCTGGGGCAATTCGTTCATTGAAGTCTGAGCCTTTAGATGTGAAAGCGTTGCAAGACTACATTTACGAGACTCAGTAAGCAGTGATCGGCATCAACAATGTCCGGTGACCAATGAACCGTTATCGGGCGTTGCAGATCACAAACTAACTGCCTAAAGTTCAATCCGGGTTTGACTGCCATTGCCTAAATGCCAGCAAATCCAATGGACTTTAGGCGAAAACAGGGATTGAGTTCAGGAAGAATGTATTTGTATATACTTAAAAAAAAAGAATCTCCTGATAAATTCTTAAACAAATACGAATTGACCTGAGTTAAAATTACACTGGAAGAAAAATCGACGTAAAATTGGGGTAAGTTGGGTTGTAGAGAATCAGTGATGGGTGAACTCGCGTTGTCTGAACCGACAGCATCGGTATCCTGTACTGCCATTTCCTGAAAATGTGACCTCGACAACAAACAGCAGGAGCAATCCTTAATCATAATCATTCCACCGTAGAATACAGTGTAAGTCATAAACTGCTGCCCCATCGGTCAAATCGCCCAACGTTAATTAATAGTTAAGCAGATTGTGAATTGCGATGGCTGTATCGGTTTCTCAGGCGGCAACATGTCCCAACAGCACTCAAATTCCGGTGTCTTTGAAATCTCCTCCCATAACACCTATTCCGGATACTCTGGTGATCACCTATCTCCAGATGACCGATCCGACCCAATTCCGTCCAGCGTATCTTAACTACCCCGATGGGATAAAAATGATGTGTATGGATACGCCTGATGTTGCCTTCTATCGTTTCCTGTACAGTACCGTAGGCAAACCCTGGCGTTGGCGCGATCGCTTATCCTACTCCGATGAAGAACTGCAAGAGATTCTCACTGCCTCTGAAACCAGTATTCATGTCCTTTATGTCAACGGTGCGCCCGCTGGATACATTGAGTTGGTCAAGCGTCGAGAGGGACCGTCGGGTCGGTTCTACTCGACGGAAATTGTCTATTTTGGGTTGCGCGAAAACTATCTCGGACGGGGGTTAGGCAAGCATTTACTCAGCCATGGCATTGCTTACGCTTGGAACAAAGGCACACAACGCCTCTGGATTCATACCAGCAATCTGGATAGCCCCTACGCCCTGGATAATTGCATTAAACGGGGCTTTAAAATCTATCGGATTGAGAAAGAACCCATGCCAGAGTTGTATCGGCAACCCTAAGAGGGTGAGGGGGGAGATGATTTTTCTGGGTTAAATGTATCTGTACTAGAAATACTTGCAGCTAGGCTCCAGACGGCGTAACTGAAACATCATCTTTGGCGTCATTGATCCCCCATTTCGCGCCCCCTGAATCATCTCCCACCGCCTCTGCCAATTCGGTTCAGCCCAAAAGTCCTTGAGATACTTGGGTCCCAACCAACCCGGTTCAGCATCAAACCATTTTTCCTGGAGCCGACGCTGTGACATTAACATCACCTTCGCTCCCCGTGCTGCTGCACCCACGGCTAAATGTCCACTCGTCAACCCACCCCCAATAATTAACACCTGCTCACCAGCTATCTGCACGTTCTGTAAATCGACGCTTTGAGCATGGCATAATCGGTCAGTTGGATAAGCCGATGCAATTTTATCTACCCAATCCGGTACAATCTTTCTCCCCGCACCCGTAGCCAAAACCACCCGACGAGCGATGACTGACTGCCCATTGGATAACTCCAGGCGAAATCGAGGGCGTTTGAGAACCGTGGTGGGTTTAAGGCTACTCACATCAGCCCTAACCAGCTTATCCGGCAAGCCCCACTGATGGATAACATTCTGACAAAACTCCTCAAATAGCTGCGTTCCCGGAAGATGATATGGGGGAAAAAATTCCGACTCCCGGTTTTCGGCAAAAGAGCGCAGTGCATAGGGGTTGGGGTGGGGATGGTGAACCGCAGGGGATCTCAGATGAGGGATTTCTAAGGCGGCAAATTGATGGAACCACCGATTCATCCATCTGCCACTAGCGTCAAACACCAAAAACCTATCCCCCATTTTCTTACGCTTTTGCAGCAGATGAGTGACTAGGGTTAGAGCCTGGGGACCTGCGCCAACAATCGCAATGTCAATGTTCGCGGGTAAGGATGCCGAATAATTTGTCATGAAAAATCAGACCCTTGATTTACAATAACGATAATCGTTCTTATGATAATGATTATCATAATTGTGACACCGAGTAACCGCTAGGTGATCGGGCAAGACCTTGAACTGAATAGGGTGTGAGGAGTTACTATGGCAAAAACGTGGTGGAATATCGTTAACCCAGTGGTGTTGGGTGGTACTTGGGCAGTCTGTACAGTCCCAAATGCTTTGGCACAGATTGAGGGGTACAACCCCATCAGTCAAACGAATGCTCTTGAGCAAGTCACCAGTGTCTCTCAGTTACGAGATGTTTCCCCTGGCGATTGGGCGTATGAAGCCTTACGCAGCCTGGTGGAACGCTATGGCTGTATCGCGGGCTATCCCGATGGCACCTATCGCGGGAATCGAGCCTTAACCCGATTTGAGTTTGCCGCTGGTTTGAATGCGTGCTTACAGCAAATTGAGCGTTTACTCCCTAATGGCGAACTGGAGGGGAGTGATTTGGCAACCTTACGACGGTTGGTGCAAGAATTTGAGGCGGAATTGGCGACTCTGGGAGCGCGAGTGGATAATTTGGAGGGTCGAGTCGCCTTTTTAGAAGACAATCAGTTTTCCACAACGACCAAATTTCGCGGAGAAGTCAGCTTTGCCCTGAGTAGTGTTTTTGGGGATGAAAAGGCAGATGGTAGTGGAGAAGAGTTGGAAGATGAAGTGGTTTTCGACAACCGAGTGCGTCTATTTTTAGCGACGAGTTTTACAGGAGAGGACTTGTTACTAACTCGTTTGGATGCACTGAATCCGGTTCCTTTTGGTCCGGGTGAAGGAGATAATCCCAATATTACCGGAACTAGCATGACTCGCCTCGCTTTTGATGAAGGTAATGATAATGATGTAGCGATTGGCAAGATAAGATATAGCTTCTCTCTGGGAGAAATGGCAGCGTCACATAATCAGGAAGAGGAGGAACATGGACATGGTGCCGTTAAAGATGCCAAACTTTCCTTTATGATTGATGCCGTTGGCGGCGAGTTTGCCGGAAACTTTGCCAACTATAACGAGTTTTTCTCAGGAGAAATGACGGGGGCAATTTCTCGTTTCGGGCGTTTCAATCCGATTTATTATCAGGGAGTCGGAGGCATGGGTGCTAGTTTGACCTATAACTTCAATTCGGCACTTAATTTATCCTTGGGTTATTTGGCTGCCAATGCTAATGATCCGAGTCAGAAAAACGGATTGTTTAATGGTCGCTATGCTGCCATCGCCCAACTGGGGATTGAACCGAGCGAAGCTTTGCGTTTGGGTCTGACTTATGTGCGTTCCTATTATCCTGGGGGAAAGGTGGTGGTTTCTGGGAAGACGGGGAGTGAATTGGCAAATGTGCCATTTGGGGAAGATACTGCCACGTCAACGGATCAGTTTGGGCTTTCTGCTAGTTTGCGTCTCAGTCCCGCTTTTACGCTGTCGGGGTGGGGCGGTTTGACCCTGGCTCAAGCTCAAGATAATGGTTTCAATAATGGTGTCTTGGTGGATGAGGGCGATGACGCCACTATTTTTAACTGGGCAGTTACCCTGGCATTGCCTGATTTTGGCTCAGAGGGGAGTTTGCTGGGGTTTGTTGTCGGACAACCGCCGAAGGTGACGGATAATGATGGCGGTTTTGAGGATGATGATACGTCTTGGCATCTGGAAGCTCAGTATCGTTATCAACTCACGGATAATATCGCGATTAATCCGGGGGTGTTCGTGATTCTCAACCCAGAACACGATGATAACAATGACACGATTTGGGTGGGGACGCTTCGCACTATCTTTGAATTCTAGAGACGTAGCAGAAGAGACGTAGCAGGAGCAGGAGAGACGTAGCATGCTACGTCTCTACATTATTAAGAATTGGGTGAAAGGGATTGTCGCCTAGGGGAAAAACGTTTATTATTTGAGAATGATAATCATTTTAAACGGCGTATGGTAACAGCTCAAGCTTCCAGTACCATTCCGGTTACTGTTCTCACCGGCTATCTCGGCGCAGGGAAAACCACCCTGCTCAACCACATCCTCACTTACGAACATGGCAAGAAAGTCGCCGTCATCGTCAACGAGTTTGGAGAAGTTGGTATTGATAACCAATTAGTGATTGATGCCGATGAAGAAATCTTTGAGATGAACAACGGGTGCATTTGCTGTACCGTCCGAGGGGATTTGATGCGGATTATCGGGAACCTAATTAAGCGGCGTAACAAGTTTGACCATCTGGTGATAGAAACCACTGGACTGGCTGACCCCGCCCCCGTAATTCAAACCTTTTTTATTGATGAAGATATGCGGCAGCAACTGCTTTTAGATGCGGTGGTAACGGTGGTGGATGCCAAGCATATTTGGCAGCATTGGGAAGCAGATGAAGCGCAAGAACAGATTGCTTTTGCTGATGTAATTTTGCTCAATAAGACAGATTTAGTCTCCCCGGATAAGTTAGATGAATTGGAGAAGCGGATACGGGGGATGAATGCTCTAGCAAAAATTTACTGCACCCAAAACTCTGAGTTAGGCATGGAGGCGTTACTGGGTGTGAAAGCCTTTGATCTCAACCGTGCTTTGGAGATTGACCCCAACTTCCTCAGCGAAGATGCTCACGAACATGATGAGTCGGTTCATTCCTTTGCTTTGGTTGAATCAAAACCTGTGGATGGGGAAAAACTGAATAATTGGCTCTCGCAATTGTTGCAAACCAAGGGTCCTGATATTTTCCGGATGAAAGGAATTATCAACATGGCTGGAGAAGACCAACGCTTTGTCTTTCAAGGGGTACACATGTTGTTTGATGGTCGAGGCGATCGCGCCTGGAAACCTGGAGAACGCCGGAAAAGCGAACTGGTGTTTATTGGTCGCAATTTAGAGGAAGCGAAGCTGAGAGAGGACTTTAGAGCGTGTCTGGTTTAGGGATTACCCAGAAAAATCTATTAGAACAACAGTGGTGTGGGCAACTCTCGGAGTATGTCACGGCTGTGGCTTGGTCCGTTGATGGGTGTTTAGCCGTAAGTTCAGCGGCGGGGGAGGTTCTGCTGTGGGATGGGGGGAAGGGTGACTCATGCTTAATTCTTGGTTCAGACGACACAGGTGAACAGTCGATTGATTGTCTGGACTTTTCCCCTGATGGGCAATTCTTGGCAGCCGGAGGACAAGATGGTGGAGTGAGAATTTGGCAGGTGAAGCCCCAACTTCAATTGATCACGACTCTCAATAATGCCCCCAAATGGGTTGACCACCTGCATTGGAGTCCCACGGCTAACCAATTGGCATTTAGTTTGGGGCGTTATGTCCAAGTCTGGGATGCGGCTGAACAAGCAACGATTATCACATTACCTTTTGAGTCGTCCTCGGTATTGGGAATGACTTGGCAACCTCAAGGACAGCATTTAGCGATCGCGGGTGATCAGGGTGCTAAAGTTTGGGATAGCCGGAATTGGGATGATGACCCTTTCCTTGTCGATATGGCGGCGGCGAGTATGGCGATTGCTTGGTCACCGGATGGCAAGTATCTCGCCTCTGGTAATCTCGATTTAACCATTACAGTCGTCCAATGGGGTAATCCTCATCCGTGGGTGATGCGGGGATTTCCCGGCAAAATTCGCAACTTAAGATGGTCAAAATCCATGTCAAATACTGCACCCTTGTTAGCGGCGTCCAGTGGTGAGGGGATTGTGATCTGGAAAAAGCAAACGGATGATCGTCAGGGTTGGGATGCACGGGTTTTAGATCTGCATACGGACATTATCCAGGATATCGCTTTTCAACCCAAGAGTTTGCTGTTAGCGTCAGCGAGTAATGATGGCTGGGTTTGTCTGTGGCAAAAAGCCAAGCAAATTGCCCAAATTATGAACGGTGCTACCCAGGGTTTTTCTTGTCTGGCTTGGCATCCTGGAGGAAGTCAATTGGCGGCTGGTGGTCAAAATGGGGAGGTTTTAGTTTGGTCAGAATCCAAACGGGGTAAAGGATTTGGTTGATGACAGTTTGCCTGAATAAGGAACATATATATGTAGAGACGCGCCATGGCGCGTCTGGAAAGCTGGCACAGAGAATAAATAATCAATAAATGACAATAGTAATGGATTTATTTTCTCGGACTGACCAACAAACCAATCCCGAAAAAATCCAGCAAGTTAAACTGTGGATTTATGAGGTTTTGGAGATTAATGAAAAAAATTCCGTGTCTCTGAGTCAATTGCGCTGTACTGAACCGGGATGTCCACCCATTGAAACCGTTATTGCTATCTTGGACAAACCCCAACGACAGTATAAAATCCACAAACCTATTGCAGAAATAGAACCCATTGACATTAAAAACTTGCTAGAGAAATCCTGATTTTTAGAATATCCATGAAAACAAAACAACGTATTTCTCTAGGTTTAATCACTGCCACAAGTGTAACCGTAACCATTTTAGCCGCACCACCTGCTCAAGCAATGCACATTATGGAAGGGTTTTTACCCGTAACCTGGGCAATTTTTTGGTGGATACTCTTCCTGCCTTTTTTTTTGCTGGGACTACGTTCCCTTAATCAGATCACGAAAGATTATCCTGAATTAAAACTGCTGTTGGCTTTAGCGGGTGCTTTTACCTTTGTCTTGTCGGCGTTAAAAATTCCCTCGGTGACAGGTAGTTCGTCCCATCCTACAGGTACAGGACTTGGTGCTGTATTATTTAGTCCCTTAATCATGACAGTTTTGGGGAGTTTTGTCCTGCTCTTTCAAGCCTTATTATTAGCTCATGGGGGGTTGACAACCTTAGGCGCTAATGCATTTTCTATGGCAGTTGTTGGTCCGATTGTGGCGTATGGTTTGTATCGTTTAGTGTTACAGGTAAGTGGAAGACAAACCGTTGCCATATTTCTCGCCGCCGCCGTGGCTAATTTAATCACCTACGTGGTCACATCTCTACAGTTAGCCCTGGCATTTCCTGCACCAGAAGGCGGTATTTTAAGCTCATTTATCAAATTTGCTGGTATTTTCGCCGTCACCCAAATTCCTCTGGCGATTAGTGAAGGATTGTTAACGGTGTTAGTTTGGAATTGGCTGGTTACCTATAGTCAAGAGCAATTACAAGTATTAAAACAGATTAAACCGAAATCATTATGAAACGACAAAGAACAAGCTGGAATAATTGGTTATTAATTTCAGGCGTAATCCTTCTCGCGGTTATCCCTTTACTTGCCATTCGAGATTCTGAATTTAGCGGTGCTGATGGACAAGCCGAAGCCGTGATTGGAGACATTCAGCCTGAGTATGAACCGTGGTTTGAACCTTTGTTAGCACCTCCAGGTGGTGAAACTGAATCGCTGTTATTCGCCTTACAAGCTGGGATTGGTGCGGGGACAATCGGTTACGCGATCGGTTTATATCGAGGAAAAAGTGAGCGTAATTCTACCTTTAAGTAGGTGGAAAAATTAAAGTTAGCAGCGGTAATTGTTATTTGTCTTTCGTCATTGGTTATTTTTTTTTCATTTTATCGGGTCAAATTCGTCAAAATTATGGCATCACTAAATCATGACAAATGTACCATTGCTCCCAGACGTTCCACGGTCACGTCTCTACAAAACACAATACTGATTCAGCAAACCCTGCTTAAATGAGATCATGACTCTCCCCATTGATACCCTTTCTTATAAGAATAACCTGAGAACCCTACCCCCAGAGCAAAAATTACTGTTTGCGTTAGTCGTTTTAGGGATTGCTCTCATGGCTTCCCCTCTAACTCAAGTTTTGATTAGTCTCTGGCTGGCAATTTGGACAATCGGTTATGCCAAAATTCCTATCCAATCTTATTTCAAGCTTCTGGGGGTAAGTAGTCTATTTTTGGGCATGGGTTTACCTGCATTAATGATTAATATGATAGGGGTAAACCAAATTGATTTAGTTGCCCATGATCAACTCGGAGGTATTCAGTTAGGAGGATTATATTTCTATCTCAGTCACAGTGGTTGGCAAGAAGGAGTCCAAATTTTTATCCGATCTTTGGCTTGTATCTCATGCTTACTTTTTATGCTGCTGACTATTCCATTTGTCGAAATTGTGCAAACCCTACGTCGTTGCCAACTCCCCGAAGCGATTGGTGATTTGCTGATGTTAATGTACCGCTTTGTTTTTATTCTGATCAACACCGTGATTGAGTTAAAATTAGCACAACAAGCGAGAGGAGGATATCGCACCTGGACATTAGCGGTTAAGAGTACAAGTTTGCTCGTTAGTCAATTGCTGCAACGGACAATAATTCGCTATCAACAATTTTGTTTGGGGTTTTCCGCTAGGGGATTTACCGATAGATTCTATGGGTTTAATGGACAACATCGGAACTATTCCCAGCGCTATGCCTTAGAAGGAATGATTGGGTGTTTAAGTTTGTCAGGATTAGATATTTATCTGAGAATTAACTAAAAAACTGTGGATTCAGTCCTTTTTTCCCTATCCCCATATCCATGACCCATACATTGATACAACTCAAAGATATCGTTTATACTTATCCAGGTCAAAATACCCCTTTGTTTCGGGGATTAAACCTGAGGATTACTCAATCCAAAAAGACGGCGATTATTGGTCAAAACGGATCGGGCAAATCCAGCCTATTTTTGTTGATAGATGGGTTGCATAAAGTCCAGCAAGGAAAAATCTACTGGAAAAACGAGGAATTAAAATACAACCATAAATTTCTCAATCAATGGCGACAACGAATTGGGTTAGCCTTTCAAGATCCTGAACAACAATTAGTCGCCGGAACAGTGATAGAGGATATCGCTTATGGTTTAGCCAACTTGCAATTACCCAAAGCCGAATTTGAACAGAGACTTGATGACGCGATCGCGGACTTTGTTTTGCAGGAATTAGTCAACCTACCTTTACACTATCTCAGCTTAGGACAAAAGCGGCGCGTTGCTTTAGCGGGTGTGATGGCGTTGAAGCCAGAATTACTCCTTTTAGACGAACCGACGGCTTATTTAGATAGGAGACAAACCCATAATTTTATGCAGGAATTAGATCGGATTCATGAGTCAGGAACAACGGTTGTTCTGGCAACCCATGACTTAGATATTGCCTATCAATGGGCAGATTGGTTCTTGGTTCTCCATCAAGGACAATTGGTTATGGAAGGTGAGGCGGAAGCGGTTTTTTCGCAACGGGAATTAATTGAAGACTTACAACTCGGTTTGCCAACCGTATGGCAAGTCTGGCAAGCCTTACCCAAGCACCTTTGTCGTTCAGAATATACGTCTGTTCCCCGAACAGTGAGTGAACTGAACGAGAAATTGTCAGAAACTCTGACGCAACATCTATCTCAATCCAGACGTTGATCAAACAAAGCAATTATAACAATGACTCAAATTCTTGATGCTTTGCCCCCGAATTTTCCCTCGAAAATCTTATGTGGCTATTTCAATCAGACGAGACAAGTTCAGATTGTGCGGATTGTCAATATTTCCAATTGGTACTTTGAGCGAGTCGTATTTCCTCGCCAATATCTCTTATTTGAAGCCTGTTCTGAGGCTCAACTTGAAATTTATACAGGGGCAATGAGCCAGGGAATTTTTCTAGATAGAATTGGCTGCGATCGGTTACGCATTCAACAGGAATTCATCCGAGCGCCCAACAAAGACTTAAAAAAACTCCCAGTTTTTCATCCTTCAAGCCACCGAACCTTCAACTAGCCAGAAGCTTTACCTGTATAAAACGGGCGGGTGCTGACCTGATTTTGACCTACTTTGCTAAAGATGTCGCCTTGATGTTGCAGGGAACGTAAACATTCCATCTGCCGCTAATTGGAGTTATACCAACCGAGACTATCATCCTAAAAGACAACCATGATACAGACAACAAAACAAACGGAATCGGAAATCGTAAACCTTCCCAAACGAGGGATGCCAGTCACGATTATTACTGGATTTCTGGGGAGTGGTAAAACCACCTTAGTTAATCAAATTCTCGAAAATAAGCAGAATTTGAAAGTCGCTGTTTTAGTGAATGAGTTTGGAGATATCAATATTGACTCCCAGCTTCTGGTTTCTTTTGATGAAGATATGGTGGAGTTGAGTAATGGTTGTATCTGCTGTACAATTAATGATGGGTTGGTTGATGCTGTTTATCGCGTTTTAGAACGAGAAGACCGGATTGACTATTTAGTCATTGAAACCACGGGAGTGGCTGATCCGTTACCCATTGCGATTACCTTTTTAGGGACGGAACTACGAAACTTGACGCGGTTGGATTCGATCTTAACGGTAGTCGATGCGGAAACGTTCACTCCAGAGCATTTTGACAGTGAAGCCGCGTTTAAACAGGTGGCGTATGGTGATATCGTTTTGCTGAATAAAACAGATCGCGCTGATCCGAAAAAGCTGGATGAATTAGAGAGTTATATCCGCCTAATTAAACAGGGAGCAAGACTGTTAGGTTCACCAAAAACTCAGCTCGTCTTGATTGGGCGTCATCTCGATCTAGATGAAATCAAAACGCTCCTGAAAAACTGTCTGGCTGAATCGGTAAAGTTATAGTCAATTAATTATTAATTATTGGCTGAATTTAATTTCCGTTTCACTTCAGTTTTGTCATCACTCCAATTATTCCATTATGACCTTATCTCAATCAAAGCCGATGGCGTTAAATGGTGTAATGCCATCCCTTTCAACTTCCGATAAACCCCTTGTCTCTGACGAAGAAATGAGGCAAGCTGTGCGTACTTTGTTACTGGGATTGGGAGAAGATCCAGACCGCGAAGGATTACGAGATACCCCTAAGCGTGTGGTTAAAGCTTTAAAGTTTTTGACATCGGGTTATCACCAATCCCTGGATGAATTACTCAATGGTGCAGTATTTACCGAAGATGCTAATGAAATGGTGCTGGTGCGGGATATCGATATTTTTAGCTCCTGTGAGCATCATATTCTGCCGATTCTCGGTCGCGCTCATGTTGCCTATATTCCCAATGGTAAGGTGATTGGACTGTCCAAAATTGCTCGGATTTGCGAAATGTATGGGCGGCGCTTGCAAGTACAGGAACGTCTGACGGCACAGATTGCCGATGCACTCACGGAATTACTCAAGCCTCAAGGTGTAGCCGTAGTTGTGGAAGCGACGCATCTGTGCATGGTGATGCGAGGTGTACAAAAGCCAGGGTCTTGGACTGTGACCAGTGCGGTGCGAGGGGTGTTTGCTGAGGATGCCCGGACTCGCCAGGAGTTCATGGATTTGGTGCGACATAACCCAAGGTTTAATTAGCGTGCCTGTTCGTTAGGGGCGATCACCTAATCCTAGGAGAAAGCCCTTTTTTTGCGTCTTGATGAGAATACTTCTTACTCTACAATTGGTTTAGGGCGGGTCAGATCGTTCAATCCGCTAATTTGTCGTTACTCAACCGGAGGAATTTTATGACCTCTAGTGTCAAACAAGTTCGTCCCACGTCTGTCACCGCTTCTGGGCGGGGAATACCTGTTACCATTATCACGGGTTTTTTGGGGAGCGGCAAAACCACGCTGCTCAATTATATTTTGCATAATCGTCAGGACTTGAAGATAGCCGTTATTGTTAATGAATTTGGCGACATTGATATCGACTCCAAACTCTTGGTATCGATTGATGAAAATATGGTGCAACTGAGTAATGGTTGCATTTGCTGCACGATTAATAAAAATCTGGTTGATACAGTTGATGGGTTAATTCACCGTGATGATCCGGTGGATTACATCCTGGTTGAAACCACGGGGGTGGCAGATCCGTTGCCAATTATGCTGAGTTTTATCACCACAGAATTACAAACCGTTACTCACATTGATTCCATATTGACGGTTGTTGATGCCGAATCGTTAACGCCGAATCACTATGACAGTGAAGCGGCACGTAATCAACTCATTTTTGCCGATATTATTCTATTGAACAAAACCGATTTGGTTGCCCCAAAACGAATCAATCAACTCAAGGAGTATATTCGTTCCCTGAAACCTGAAGCTAGAGTCCTCCAAACCCAATATGGACAGGTGTCATTACCACTGATTTTGGATGTGAACCTTAATCAGCCTAGCACCTATCAACGTGCAGCACCAGCCGAGCATCATCTGGCTGATGATCATCAGTCTCACCATCTGGAACATGATCAGTTTATGGCAGTGTCATTTGAGAGCGATCGCGCCTTAAATCTGCCCAAATTTCAAGCCTTTATCGATAACCTACCCACCAATGTTTATCGGGGTAAGGGCATTCTCTGGTTTCAGGGGAGTCAGTTACGCCATCTGTTTCAATTAAGTGGTAAGCGATGTGATATGAAAAGTGAACGTTCTCACCCTCCTCGTTGTAATCAACTCGTTTTCATTGGACGCGACTTGGATGCCCAGCAAATTCAGAGCCAACTTAGGACTTGTCTGGCATCAGAGCAAGTGTCAGTCAGATGAATGTTAATGTCTTACCTTTTAATGTCTTACCTTTTGAACTCGGTCTGCCTTTGGCGGTATCGCCGGAGAAAATTGATGCCCAAACTGGCAAGATACGCGATCGCGGCGCACAGCACAATCGTGGCACCAGAGGTAAAATTGAGGACGTAGGAAAGCCACAATCCGGCTGTGGTAAAGATCATACACAGCAAGCTAGCCAGTAGCATCATTTTCTTCAAGTCCTTGACATACAGATTC
>NZ_JAVJNP010000113.1:0-34676 GCF_040217205.1 Coleofasciculus sp. A1-SPW-01
CAGTTCTTTGACTACTCGTAACTCCAACTGCCTGTTGGCTCGAATAGAGGGAGGTAGTTTACCCTGTTTACGGTTATTGAATCTTCTCTTTGATAGAACTGGTACTCGTAGCATGGAGATAATCCTCACGAGTGAAAGTGTGCGAGTCCCTTCCCGCCATCTCGGTTAAGATGTCTTGTCTTACAACAGCCCGACAAAAGGCTTTAGATTTGATCCGGACTAGGGAAGTATCCGGGTGTCTGTGCCAAACCGAGACTCAATGCGGTATTCAACGGTTTAAATTGCCGTTTGTCCGGCAATCCCCAACCTCAACGAAGTCGGTTGGGGTTGTTGAATATTCCTCCTACTTCTCCAGCTTAGAAGGGCGGGTTTAGTCAAGTTATCGGTAAAATCCGTCCCTACCCCCCTCCAGACGCGCCTGCTCATAGTTTGCCACAGCTTGTAGAGACGCGCCATGGCGCGTCTCTACAAGCCATGGCGCGATCGCTAGACCATTGATGCAGTAGGAGTTAGGCAAGGATTGTCGCCCTAAAACAGCTAACTTGAGTCTGTCAATTGCGCCTCAAGGCTATAAACTGAAGGATGCATCAAGATTGAGACGATTTTATTTAAGCTGTGCGAAAAATAGTAATTGCCGGTAACTGGAAAATGTTCAAAACTCAAAGGGAGTCCTCTGAGTTTTTGCAAGAATTTATGCCCAAGCTGGAGCAAACACCCCCAGAGCGGGAAGTTGTTCTGTGTGTTCCCTTTACAGACTTGGGAGTGATGTCCAAAAATCTGCACAATAGCCGGGTGCAGCTAGGGGCGCAGAATATCCACTGGGCAGATGAAGGCGCTTTCACCGGGGAAATTTCTGGTCTCATGTTGACCGAACTCGGCTTGCGTTATGTGGTTGTCGGTCACAGTGAGCGACGTCAGTACTTTGGTGAAACGGACAAAACCGTGAACCAGCGCCTCCTCGCCGCCCAGCGTCACGGGTTAATTCCGATTCTTTGTGTTGGTGAAACAAAGCAACAACGGGATGCTGGAGAAGCGGAATCTCACATCAGCCAGCAACTTGTAGAAGGCTTGGTGGATGTGGAACAGCAGCAACTGGTGATCGCGTATGAACCGATCTGGGCAATTGGCACAGGGGATACCTGTGAAGCCGCAGAAGCCAATCGGATCATGGGTTTGATTCGCTCTCAACTGAAAGTTGCGGATGTGCCAATTCAATACGGGGGTTCGGTCAAGCCGGCGAATATTGATCAGATTATGGCGCAACCTGAAATTGATGGGGTGCTAGTTGGCGGAGCCAGTCTTGATCCTGGGGGGTTTGCCCGAATTGTCAATTATCAGTAGTTCATTGTTGATGGTTCATTGTTGATGGTTGATAGTTCATGGGTCGTTTGTTGAAAAAAATCGATAGATGACGTAGCTTGCTTCTTTTCGGGAAGCGAGTATGACATAAGACGAATGACAAAGGACAAATGACGAATGACAAAGGACAACTAACCATCCGAGAACGTTCTTTCTGTTGGGGAGAACGTACCTACCTCATGGGCGTTTTAAATGTGACGCCGGATAGTTTTAGTGATGGGGGAGAGTTTAATACCCCAGCAGCAGCTTTGGCACAAGCTCAACGGCTGGTCGAGGCGGGTGTGGATATTCTGGACATCGGCGGACAATCAACCCGACCGGGGGCTGAGGAGATTTCGGAAGCCGCAGAACTCCAGCGTGTACTCCCTGTGGTCAAGGCGGTACGTTCCTCGCTGTCTGTTCCGATCTCGGTGGATACCACGAGAGCCTCTGTCGCGAAAGCAGCGGTGGCGGTGGGGGCGGATATTGTCAATGATATTTCTGGTGGCACGTTTGACCCGGATATGTTTCCTGTGGTTGCCCAATTGGGTGTGCCAATCATTTTGATGCATATCCGGGGAACCCCCCAAACTATGCAAAAGCTGACCGATTATCATGACCTCATCGGCGAAATCTACGAGTTTCTAGAGGGTCAAATTCAGGTGGCTATCAACGCGGGAATTGTGCGATCGCGCTTGATCATTGATCCGGGGATTGGGTTCGCCAAAACCGCTGAGCAAAATATACAACTCCTGCGACAACTTGCTGCTTTTTGTTCCCTCGGTGTGCCTATTTTAGTCGGCGTGTCTCGCAAACGTTTTATCGGTCACATTCTTAACCAACCTGACCCCAAGCAACGAGTCTGGGGAACGGCGGCGGCTTGCTGTGCGGCGATTGCGGCAGGATCTGATATTCTCCGGGTTCACGATGTTTCTGCAATGTATGATGTCTGTCGGGTAGCCGATGCCATTTGGCGGTAGTAGACAATGCGACTCAGTTAAGAAAACCTGGAGAAGCCATAGGATGCTTCGCTTTTATTGCATGGAAGGGGGAGAATTCAAAACCTCTCCAAATAAAAAAATATATTCCGCTTCCCTCTCCTTGTAGGAGAGGCGTCGGGAGAGGTTTGGAGAGAGGTTCGGAGAGAGGTTCGGAGAGAAGACCAAAAGTAAGGGAGAAGCTGGGGAAGAAAAAATTAAATTAGAGCTTATCCGACGAGTATCGGGGTAGTCGAGTATTTGTTCTCGTCTGATTGTGAATTTTTGTAAAGTAATTTAGCGAAACCTTGCAATAATTGCTCTAAAAACTCATAATTCTAATCTGACGGCGATGTGATGTATAGAGCAGCGTTATCCCGGAAGAGTCGGGATCAGCTTATGCCTTATCGATTGCTGTCAAGTCATCAAAAGCCGTATTTGAGTTAGCGAAAAAGTACCATCAAACGGTAAACTAAAAATAGTTATTGACCTCTCTACTGGAGTTTGGATGATCAATTGAAGCTAGGTGGAACAAGGGCGTTAAGTCAAAATGATAGAAGACGATATAACGTTCGTCTATCTAAAAAAGCCTTTGAATTACGAGGCAAATCAGACCCTTCAATTGCCAGACAAGTCAATTCCCATCGAGTAGCCATAAGACCCAAAAAGTCTTAGCTGCTTATGAGTCTAAGCTAAGTGGTTGGAATCGTTCAGCCCAAAGCCAAAAAGCTAACAAAACTGATTTAGGTAGCATTTTGCCTGTACAATCAGAAATGGCAGACGTTGACATCGTTTGTTTTCATCTATCTTTCTTTGGCAAATTTGTTAAGTTTTCTCTAAGAGACAGGAGTATCGCTAAATGTTCGGTTTTTTAAAATCTAAAGACAAATCGTCAGAAGCTCCGAAAAGCAAAAAAAGTAAAGACTACTTTTTGGAACTAGACGATGTGGGGGCGGTTAAATCGGAACCGGAAGCAAAGAAACCGGAACCCGCTAAAGCAACCAAAGCTCCAGAAGCAGAAGCGAAAAAGCCAGCAGCGAAGAAGCCAGCAGCGAAAGCGGCTAAAGCACCAGCAGCAAAACCGCAAAAAGCTGCACCCCAAGCGACGCCAGCAGCGGCTAGCAATGGCAAAGCCGAGCCTCAACCGGGAGTCACCTTTGCACCAAACAACTTATTGCCACTCAAAACCAATAGTAGTCGGCGGCGTCCAGGTCCTTCTATGAATAATTTCCTGGAGATGGCACGTCAGGTGCAGCCTCCTCGCTCATAAGGTGTCGATGTAGAGACGCGCCATGGCGCGTCTCTACAATCGTTCCCTGTTCCCTCCCCTCACCACAAAACTGATTCAGCAGACCCTAATTATTTTTCAGAAAAACCAGTCCACTGTATAGTTCAAAAGCAGAATCCCAGAGGCTTTCTTGACGTCGAAACAAGTCAATGTGAGCGGGTAAACGAGTCAGCATTTCTTTGTAATCGAGAGCCGTTTCAGCAAAATTGGTGAAATCTGACCAAACTGGAGTTTGAGAAAGTTGGCGGTTGAGAAAATCCCGCAGGTTATTCCAGTTGATTCGATTAGTTGTCTGGCTTAGGGGAGACGGGGATTTTCCCTGAGTTGGGTGATTTTTTGGCTGGGGGAATAACTCAATTCCCTGCTGAAATTGATAATCGCGATCGCATAAACGCAGGATAGTTTTTCTCGTCAGTAAATGCAAGTCGCAAAACTGGGCGTAGTCTTGGGTTTGAGTCTTACGCTGTAATTTACCACGAGCGTCAACATCCACCACTTGTTCAAAAATAGGTAAGCGTCCCTCTACCCGTTGACTCACTTCTGACCACTGAAAGGGGAGAGAACCTAGTTGACCTTGATCATTTTCGCAGACAACGGTGGCTTCCTGAGAACTAACTTGGGAAAAATAATGAACCCTAAACACGTTAAGAGATTGAATCTCCGCCAAAATTGCCCAAAAACAAGGAACTGAACCCTGCTTGAGGGATGACGCATAAAATTTTAATTCGCCAATGGGTCCAACTCGATACAACCGCCATCCCCGCGTCGGGAGTTGTAGGCGGGCGGTATAGGGATCGATTTGCATAATCTTTGCCAAGGTTTGGGCGGCTGTGGGTTTGGCTTCGAGTTCAATGGGTTCTAGGACTAAAATACCAAATTGAGTATTTTCGGGGTCAGCCGTGGCTTGGGCTAAGGCTTGGCGGCGTTTTTCTTGTTCCATGGCTTCTAAACGCCCCAATCCCTGACGCGCTTGGGTCATAACTTTAGGATGCGTTGTATTTTTAAGTAACTTGCGGTAAGCCGTTTCTGCGGCGTCTAGCTTACCTGTGGCTTCGTGTAAACGTCCGATATAGAGTCGCACCCACGGGTTATTAGGATCTTCCTTGGCTAATTGTTTGAGTAACCGAGCCGCTGTGCGGTAGTCTTTTTGTTTAAAGGCATTAATAACTTGGTCAAGCATAATTTAGTCTTATGTCTTATGTCTTATGTCAAAAATTATCGCTTTGGTGTTTCTAAACTAGCAGCAATTAACGAAAGAGCCATAAGCGGGGCGGTAACAGCGCGTAAAATTCTATGTCCGAGGGAAACAGGTTGAAATCCAGCCGCGATCGCTTGTTCGATTTCTTGGGGTGTCCAGCCGCCTTCGGGTCCTGTTGCAATGGCGATAATAGAGCGTTTTGACCCTTCGCTGCGTTCATCTGGAACCGGGTTTTGAATGTAGGGGCGGGTTTCACTATTATCGTTTGTTGTCACCCTGATGTGGCTAAACCCGCCCTCATCTCCCTTATCTTGCCCATCTCCAGGATCAATAACCTCTAACTTAGGTAAGCAATTTAACAGATGAGGAACGTTACCCCGTGCGACACAAATATAGCAGTGGGTGGTGGAGTCGATAGCTTGTTTAATCGCTGAGGTAAAGTCCAAGGGATCAATAATTGTGGGTACAATCTGACGTTCCGATTGTTCAGCGGCTTCTTGGGCGATACGTCGCCAGCGTTCCAGTTTGCGGGGACTGGGATTGAGAATTGTGCGATCGCTCTTAATTGGTATGATATCGGTTACACCGAGTTCGGTTGCAGCGGAGATAATATCCTCAAATCCACTCCCCTTGGGCATCGCAGCGATTAGGGTAATTGCACAAGGTAATTCGGTTTGGATGGGGATCGATTCAATAATTGTCGCTTGGGTTAGGTTCGCCATTAACTCACTCAACCACCAGTTTCCCTCTCCATCCATGGCAATAAAGCGATCGCCTTCAGTCAGTCGCAAGACTCGCACCAGATAATGCTGTTGGCTTTCGGTGAGGAGAATCTGTTGGTTTTGTCGTTGCGTGGGTGAGATGACTAACCGTTGCAGGTTCATGGTTGATTGTTGATGGTTCATTGTTCATAGTAGATGTAGCCAAAGAAACAGGAACCATGAATTTTTTACTGGGTTGTGCAGTTTGGGCGTATAAGGGTTGGATTGGTGAGTTTTATCCGCCGAAGAGTCCAGCAGGGGAATTGCTGCATCTGTATAGTCAACGGTTGAGAACCGTTGAAGGGAATACCACATTTTACGCGATTCCCAGTTCAGAAACGATCGCGCAGTGGAAATCCCAGATGTCACCGGGTTTTCAGTTGTGTCCCAAATTGCCGCGATCGCTCACTCATAATGGATTATTGAAACCCTCAATTTCAGAGGCGTTGGCGTTTTTGGAGAGGATGCGAGAGTTAGGAGAACATTTAGGTCCGGTGTTTGTCCAACTTCCCCCCAGCTATGAACCCGCATTCCTAGAGGATTTAGCCGCCTTTCTCGAAGCATGGCAGAAAACGGAGGCTGCGATCGCGGTAGAAGTACGTCATCCTGATTGGTTTGAATCCCCCCACGCCAGTCATCTGAATGAACTGTTAACCCAATTAGGAGTCGGACGAGTAGAGACGCGCCATGGCGCGTCTCTACAATAGTTCTCCCTGGCTATTAAGCTTCAATGACAACTCGTAAATTGCCGCGTTTCCGCATAACTCGACAGGCAGTTGCTCCACTAGAGCGCTCAAATTCTAAATCTAATACAGTTTGCCCAATTTTTAGGTTTTGCAGTGACAAATACTGGACGGATTCAGGGAGGGTGGGATGAATAATTCGCAGATAATTACTGGGCGTATCGGGTACTAAATTAACCATCACCTGTAGGAGTTGAAAAATCGTTCCTGTTGCCCAGGCTTGCGGCGAACACGCCACAGGATATCGCACGGGTGTGCTATTGGGGGTGCGTTCATAGCCACAGAAGAGTTCGGGTGGACGATAATAGGGTTGTTGGGTGGTCATGTCGATAATACCTTGAGCCACTTCCAACGCCTGATCCACTAATCCTAGCGATCGCAATCCGGCAATAATCATCCCATTATCGTGATGCCATACTGATCCGAGGTGATAGCCCATGGGATTATACGCCGGAGATAAGCTACTCAAGGTGCGAATTCCCCAGCCACTAAACATATCCGGCGCTTGCAATCGTTCGGCGACATTGTGTGCCTTGTCTTTTGATAAAATATCTACTCCTAGACAATGCCCCGGATTAGAGGTGATACTATCCACAGGCTTGCCCTTACCATCCAACGCCAAGGCACAATAACCGCGATCGGGGAGCCAAAAGTCGCGATTGAAGCGGGTTTTCAAGTCTTGGGCTTCCTCATACCAACGATTTGCCACATCTAACTGCTTTTTGCTACGAGCAAGCTGGCTTAAGCGCATCTTCGCCGCATAAACATACCCTTGCACTTCCGCCAGAGTAATCGCCCCTTCCGCTAACTTCCCTTTGGTATCAACGATACAGTCTCCTGAGTCTTTCCATCCCTGATTCCGGAGTCCCCCCTTGGACTTGCATTCATAGCTAATATAGCCCGTCTGCTGACAACGGCGATCAATCCAATCCATCGCCGCTAAAGCATTATCCCACAACCGATCCAACAGTTCCTGATCATACGTCCAAGCATAATAATCCCCATAGAGCATCAACCACAATGGCGTAGCATCAACCGTACCATAGTAAGGTCTGTGGGGGAGTTCGCCACAACGAGCCATTTCACCCAGGCGCAACTCGTGCAGAATCTTACCCGGTTCTTCTTCCCGCCACTTGTCCTCAACCTTACCCTGATAATCAGCCAGGGTAATCAAGGTTTGGCGAGCAATCCCCGGATCGAGAATCAGCGTTTGGTATGCAGCAATCAAAGAATCCCGTCCAAATAACGTAGAAAACCAAGGAATCCCAGCACAGAGAATCTTACCCTTGCCAAAGGTTTGACCTAAAAGATAGATATCCTGTTCAGCGCGTTCAATAATCTGGTTTAAGGCTCGATTATCCGTGCGAATCCGAGTCACACCCTCTCGCCAATCGCTCTCCTCCATCGCCTCCGCCGCGATCGCTTGTTTTAGAGTTGTCGGCGCTTTCACCACAGAAGCTGGACTATTGTCAACAAAGGGCTGTAAGCGATACCCAAATTTCTGGGTTTCGTGAGAATTCAATTCCAACCGCCAAATTGCCGTATATCCCCTAAATTCATCAGGCTGACGGTGATAAAACTGAATTCGAGACTCCATCAACACCTGATCCAATCCCTGATAGGCTAAGGTGAGTTCGCCCGTTGCCTCAACCAAAGACTGCACATCTGGGTTTAAGGCATTGTCCCCTGGAGGTATAACCCGTCGCATTAGCGTCCCCACCTGCTGACGCACATAACCGCGAATTTGGAATAAATCCGCAAAATCGGCATCAAAACTTAAACTTAGGTCAAAGCTAACGGGTTGGGTGCTGTAGTTGGTAATCTTCAGGTCTTCAAATAGTCCACCCTGTAGTACAATGTCGCGTTGAATGCCGATCGTTTCCGCCTGAATACGCCCCTTAACATAAGGATTCGCACAGAGAACCGAAAGGGCAAAACCTTGTCCGGCTGTACTGCTAAGTAAAATCGGAGAGAGTCCCTCAATTTGTAACTCTAGGCGACTGAGAAATCGAGTATCTTGACAAAATAAGCCTAAGCTTTTGTCAGATTTATCATCAAGACATCCAGCAATATTGCCGAGGGGATCGGTAATTAAAAATAGATCATTATCTTTGAGCGTCAATGTAGATTGCAGTCGTTTTTTTGTGGTGCCTTGCCACTCTGGAATCGGCACTTGTTCAGCCGGCGCAAAGGTTCTACCGTTGAGTTCAACGATATTCAGATCCGTTCCAGTTTTTTGGTTGAGGGTATTTGTATCAGACATCGTTCATAGTTCCTCCATTTCTCGTTCCCAGGCGAAAGCCCCTTCTGCCTATCTTCCAGGCTCTGTCTCCCCTATTCCCCAACAAGGGCGGGTTTTGTTGCTCAGCTATCAGTTGCAAACTCTCGTGAACTACCCACACTTCTCTGACGAGTAAGTGTGGGCTTATAGTTTCACAGCCCGTTGCCCTTTCACATTACGGTTATCCGGTCTTACACAGGCTCCACTAGCAGGAACACTAGCAGGAACGGGGTTCCCTCCGTTCATAGCGAGTATCCGAATACCTTCTGCTCTGATGTTCGATGATGCATTATCGTCACAGTCATGATGAGTGCCACAGGAGGGGCAATCCCACTCTCTGATATCTAGCGGCAATTTGTCAATTTACAATATGAACATTTTTTAGAACTTGGGAAAAATCTGTCAATTTCTATCAACTTACCTTCGGATGACGCGGCTTATCGACAACATTCTGACCCATGGAAAGCAAAGCCAGGGGTTGTCTATTAACGGTTTGGTTCATGATTCACCTCATTCAATTTTATCTGATGTCTTATGTCGGGTGCAGAAGGTTTAACGTATGTCTTGAAACCTTCTGCCTTCTGCCTTCTGCCTTCTGCCTTCTGCCTTCTATAAACTTAGCTGGCTAGAAGCGTGGGGACATGCAGATGACCATTGCGAGCAAACCATTCTGCTAAAACTTGGTTGTAGACGGCTTCATATCCATTAACCATGCGTTTCACCGCGAAGTTGGTTTCAACATGTTCCCGACAGGCGTGTCGATTCAGTTGGGGTATTTTCGCGATCGCATCCACGCACTCCTCAATTGTATCACAAAGGAACCCTGTCTTTCCGTGAACGATAATTTCTGGGGCTGATCCTAACGCCATAGCAATCACCGGAGTGCCAGATGCCATAGATTCAATCATCACCAGTCCAAAGGGTTCACGCCAGGTAATCGGGAATAGCGTCGCCACTGCACCTCCCATCAATTCATTTTTCTTTTCGTGATTGGCTTCACCCCAAAACTCAATTTGTTTACCATCAATTAAAGGTTCCACTTCCGCCTCAAAAAAGGCTCGATCTTTGGGATCAACCTTACCCGCTATTTTCAAATGGCATCCGGAACGCTTGGCAATTTCAATCGCTAACCTGGGTCCTTTTTCCGGGGATATGCGCCCAACAAACGCCAGATAGGGTGGCTGTTTGGGCTGAGAGTAAAATTTAAAGCGTTCGGGTGCGATCGCGTTATAAACCGTTGCCACATAATTCAGTCCCAACTCAGGGCGCTGCTGGGCATTGGAAATACTGACAAAATGTTGCTGACGATGCTTGGTAAAAATCTGCTCAACTAATGGCGAAAATGTACCATGAACTGTATGCACAACTGGCGTTTTTGTCAAGTTCGTGTATGGAAGCGCTGGGTAATCCACATGAGCATGAATCACATCAAACTCATTGGCTCGTTCAAAGACTTTGCTCAACTGCATTTGTTCATAAACGGCGTATTCTTGATGGGTTACGTCGAGAGAACGCAGGGCTTTTTCACATCCGGGTTCCAGTTTTGCCAGTGTCTCTGAATCACCGGATGCAAACAAGGTTACCTCATGACCCCGACGGACAAGTTCATCAGTGAGTAAACTCATCACTAATTCCGTACCACCATAAGCTGGGGGAGGTAAACGCTCCCACAACGGTGCGATTTGAGCAATCCGCATTTTAAAAATTTCCATTAAATTCCCATTTAAAGTGAGATGGAATGAAGAAACGTTAGTAATTTAGGGTTAATTAACGTGGCGCTGGTTTCAACAAGCGTGATCTTCGGATTCGCGACCTTCTTTGTTAAGGTGTATAGAACAAACTATACTCAGGGGGAGCTAGTTTTGCCAATTCGTGAACTCTACCCCTGATTGGTAGGGAAAACCGTATAGCCGTTTGCGCGTAGCGCTATATTCCGCGTCTGAATCTGCCCAACTTATTGAGTAAGACTGAGCCGAAAACTGCATAAGTCCCTTCCAGTCAGAAATATAGCCGATTGGAAACAGACAGTCTAAATCATTCAAGTTTCCCAACCCAAGGTTGCTAAACATACCCGGTGACTCAACCCGGTACGATTTTAGGCTGGAATTATTACAGCGTTTTCCGACTCGATGTAATCCGCCTACATAAGATTAAACAAAGGCTGTTTCGTGTTTACTGGACTACACCGTGTTAAGAAGTGCTGTAGATTTCATCTCTTCGATATAACGACATATAAACACCAGAAAAGCCAATTCTATTGCAGGTTAAGGCGATGCAAACTAACGATTTACGTCCAGAACTTAATGTCGCATCATTCAATCTGAACAGTCTTGTTGAAGGCACAGATTATCTATCGGATCAAGTTGTTGTTAAGTTCAAATCAGGGATTGAGTCAAGTCAGATTCAAACCTTACAAGGAAATATGCAAGCTTCGATACTCGAATCAACGAATATGTTAGGGACACAGCTTTGGCAACTTGATGGGTTAAGTGTTGCCCAAGCGATTTCTACTTACAGTAATCATCCCCTGATTGAATACATTGAACCTAACTATACGATTAGTCTGAATACCACAATTCCCAATGATTCAGAGTTTAACCAACTTTGGGGATTAAATAATACCGGACAAACGGGTGGTACTTCAGACGCCGATATTGACGCTCTAGAAGCCTGGGATCGTGCGACAGGAAATAATGTAGTCGTTGGCATCATTGATACTGGGGTGGATTATACTCACCCAGAACGGATTAACAATATGTGGACAAATCCCGGAGAAATTTTCGGCGATGGGATTGACAATGATGGCAATGGTTATATTGATGATTACTATGGCTGGGACTTTGCCAATAATGATAGTGATCCCTGGGATGATGAAGGACATGGAACTCATGTCGCTGGCACAATTGCCGCTGAAGGAAATAATAATAGTGGCGTAATTGGTGTGGCTCCCGATGCTCAAATTATGGCATTAAAATTCCTAAATTCTTCGGGTTCCGGCACAACCTTTAACGCAATTCAGGCAATAGAATATGCTACAATGATGGGAGCCAATCTCACCAATAATAGTTGGGGCGGGGGTGGCTACTCTCAAGGATTATACGACGCGATCGCGGCAGCAGGTCAAGCCGGACAGTTATTTATTGCGGCGGCGGGTAATGGTGGCTTTGATGGGATTGGCGATAATAACGATATCACTCCCCATTATCCCTCTAACTATGACCTCGATAACATTATCTCCGTCGCGGCTACGGATCATAATGATAATTTGGCATCCTTCTCCAATTATGGCGTCACCTCTGTTGATTTAGGCGCACCTGGGGTCAATATTTACAGCACGATTCCTGGGGAAGGATATGCTAGTTATAATGGAACGTCTATGGCAACACCTCACGTCTCTGGGGTGGCGGCTTTAATTTGGTCACAAAATCCTCAATTAACCGCCTCAGAGGTAAAAAATCAGATTTTAAGCACTGTTGATCCGATTTCATCATTGCAAGGAAATACGGTAACGGGTGGACGATTAAATGCCAATAATGCCTTGAATCCAACGACACCACCACCTTCTCCTTTAGGAGAGATTCATGGAAGTAAGTGGAATGATATTGATGGCGATGGAATTTGGGATGCGAATGAGCCAGGTTTAAGTGGTTGGACGATTTACTTAGATCAGAATCAAAATAGTCAATTGGATGCGGGGGAAGTTTCCACCATTACGGATATTAACGGGAATTATTCGTTCACCGAATTAACGGCTGATACTTACACTGTAGCTGAAGTATTGCTACCCGGTTGGCAACAAACTGTTCCGGGTTCAGAACCATCATTTAACTTGGTAGCAGGTACAGGAAGTGGTGGAACCAATGAATTCAGCTTAGTTGAATTGCAAACTGATCCAGTGGCGGAAATTTTGATCGGTTCTGCCAGTTATAACCCTGGTTTAGACATTGATCCAACCAGTGGGCTGCTTTATGGTGCTAGTTCTTCATTACGGCTTATTGATCAAACAGATGGTTCTTACACTAACATTGGCACAATTCATAGTGCTAATGAAAGTTCCATCTTGATGAGAAGTATTGCCTTTTCACCCAATGGAACGTTGTATGGAAATGCCACAAGCACTAATATGCTTTACACTATCGATCCAGCAACTGCTTTTGCTACCCCAGTAGGTACAATTGCTAATACTACGTGGGGAATTGATTTTGCTCCCGATGGCACCCTTTACGGTGCATCGAATAACCTGGTGGAAATTGACCCAGCAACGGGAGATATTCTTTCAACTGTCGGTTCGTTAGGAACAACCGTTGTCGATATTGATTTTGCCCCAGATGGTTCTATCTATGGCGTTCACTACAGCAACAGCAATCTTTATCAAATTAACCCATCCGACGCTTCAACAACTCAGATTGGTACGTATGATTCTTCAACTTGGGGTGTTGCTTCCATACCATCAAACAGTAACCTTGTCCCCGGAACTTACACAGTTAACCTGAATCCTGAAGAAATTGTTACCAATATTAACTTTGGTAACCAACAAATCGAGGATTTATCGCCCCAACTCAATTTCAGTTTTGAAACCGGAGATTTTACCGATTGGAATAGTATTGGAGATGCGACAATCCAAACCGATACTATCGGCAGTACACCAACTGATGGTACATTCCAAGCCTTAATCACTAATGGTCAGGGTTCAGTGAGCGATAGTAATTTGGAAACCTTCCTAGGATTAAATACGGGTGACTTAGACAATCTGGGTAACGGGGATGCGATAGAAGGTTCTGCCCTGCAACTCACACCGATTACCGTTAAAGCGGGAGATATTTTAAGCTTTGATTGGAATTTTATCACCAATGAGCAAACGCCCAGCAGCTATAACGATTTTGGCTTTGTTTCTATCAGTTCCACCCTGTTATCCGAACTGGCAGATACTAACCAGCAATTTAATCGGTTTACAGGTTCCTTTGGCAAGCAGACTAATTATGGTACATTCGATTATCAATTCACCCAAGATGGAACCTATACTATTGGCTTAGGATTAGTCGATGCAGACGATAATAATGTTGATTCGGGACTTCTGGTCGATCATGTCCAAATTACGCCTGATCCTTTATTCAACTTTGGCTTTGAAAACGGTGATTTTACCAACTGGACAACAATTGGTAACACAACTATTGAAACGGATTCAATTGGGAGTAATCCCACAGACGGCGATTACCAAGCCTTCATTACTAATAGCGTCGGTTCGGTGAGTGATGCTGAGATTGAAACCTTCTTTGGTTTAACGGCTGGTGCATTAGATAATCTGGGTAACGGTGATATCATCGAAGGTTCTGGCTTACAGTTTCAACCGATAAAAGTTCAGGCGGGAGATAGTATTAGCTTTGACTGGAATTTCATCACCAATGAAGAAAATCAAAGTAGTTTCAGTGATTTTGGCTTCGTTTCCATTACATCGGGTGTCTTATCTGAACTAGCGGATACGAGTAGTGACTTTAATCGTTTCACAGGTTCCTTTGGTTCTCAAACAGGTTATGGCACATTTACCCATCAGTTTACGGAATCGGGTATCTTTACCATTGGTGTAGGTTTAATGGATGCGGGGGATAGTTATGTGGATTCTGGGTTACTCATTGATAACTTCTCCTTCACACCGAATAGTGGTACAAATCTAGGATTATCAATTCCCAATGGAACTGTTGAAGCGGTTACACCAGAGTATACGATTCAAGGAACGCCAGACAACGACAAATTAGTCAGTTCTAATCAACAGGATGAATTCATCTTCGCGGATGCTGGCAATGATACCGTTATTGGCAGTTTAGGTGATGATGTCATTTATGGTGCAGAGGGTGATGATATCCTACGGGGTGACTTGAATAAGGGTTGCTTAAATTGTGCGATCGCGGGTGATGATATCCTCTATGGTGGCGCAGGAAATGACCGACTATATGGAAAAGGCGGTAATGACCAACTTTTCGGCGAAGATGGCAACGACAAAATCTGGGGTAATGATGGTGATGATTTACTCTGGGGTGGTTTAGGGAATGACCAATTAATCGGGGGTCAAGGTAGCGATACCTTTGTCTTAGCGGTTAGTGAAGGAATAGACAAAATTCGCGATTTCCAAATCGATGAAGATGTCTTAGGGTTGTCCGGTGAACTCACGTTTGGGGAGTTGTCGATTTCTCAACAGGGTAAGAATACCTGGATTGATTTTAATCAGGACACCTTAGCGATTTTAACTGATGTGAATGCGAATACCTTGACGGCTGATGCTTTTGCTCTTATCTAATCGATACTTTTGAATCAAGGCTGGTTTCAGTTATCAGTAACCGTAGGGGCGCACCAATGTGCGCCCTTTGCTGATGTGCGCCTAAAAAACCCAAGGGAATCCCAACAATTTGAATCCGGGCGGGTTTGGTTGTTCAGGTTGTGATATCATGTTCGGTCAAACACCCCTAATAAAAACGCCTGAAACCCCTGTTATTACAGCATTGCAATTATGGGTAATCGTACAGGAATTCTAGTCCTGAAGTGTTTCTATGGTCACGGTTAATCCTTGCTCCTGCAGCAAATTCTGAATTTCTTGGGCATTCTCGCGACTACTAAATAATCCCACTTGCATCATTAATTTCCCATTATAAGATGTACGAAATGCCCCAGGAATCAGCGATCGCACTAAGGTTTGCTGATCGTTAGTTACGGCGGCGACTAATACCCGATAACGCCCTTCCGGTGCGGTTTCTGGGGGCGGTTCCTGGGGGGTGGCGGATGGGTTGTTGCTACTGAGTACAGGAATAGAATCTCGGCTGGGTAACTCTTGTGGATTAACCGTGTCTTGCATCTCGGCTTCAGGTGTCGAGGTGGCTGGTGTAGATGTATCCGGTATCGCCGTCTCAGTTGGCGAGGGAACGGAAATATCGATGATCTGGGGAACGGTTGCGGCTGGTGTCGCTGGGTTAGTTGGGTTCTGTTGAGACTGGAGACTGGCGGGAACCGGAAAAGACGCGGCGGAAATGGACGAGGTTGAGGAGGATGCGTCTGTCTGATCTCCGGTTGCGGGTTGAGTCTCAGTTGATTCTGAGGGATTCGCCACCGATAGGGAGATGTTTCTCCAGTCTGAGGGAAACGTGGTAGGAAGTGTTTCTAACTGGGAGATAGTTGTCTCCGGTTCAATGATGGGGGAAACAGTTTCAGGAGTTGGCGAAGGATTCGCGGTAGTTTCAACGGGTTCAGATACCGATTCGGTTTCGGGAATACTCGTAGTCGTGGGGGATTCAACCGAGGTTGTGGGACTGTTGCGATCTGCGCTTCGCAGTGGCGCTTCACCATCGCCACTTAACTCTAAGGTAGCGTTTTCCCGATCAATAAATACATTTTCCCGCACATCTGCTTGTAATGTCCCCGCCACCAGAATACCGTCCCCACCATTGTTATAAAAGTAATTGCTGCGAATGGTTGGCGCACTATTGCCTTTCACCACAATTCCGGCGCTGGTATTTTCCGTAAATGTATTATCCACGACTACCGGGGAACTGGATTCAATCCATAACCCATAGCCTTGAGGATTCGGATTAGTAATCGTCACCCCCGTTACCGTGGCGGGGTTTGCTGCCAGAATGGTAATATTCTGCTGAGATGCGGTGGGACTCTCAAACATGCCCCCCCCTTGAATGATAATATTCTCCCCTCTGGTGCGGGGATTTCCTTGCAACGTGACGCCATCGGGCAAAATTAAAGGAAAGGTTTCACCGGTTTGGGAACTATAGATACCAGGCGTTAATCGAATCACCGTATTCGGTTGCGCGACTTGTAAGGCTTTGGCAATAGTTTTGAACGGGGAATCCATATTACCATCACCATTAATATCATCCCCAGTTATGGGGTTGACCAACAACACTTGGGTGTCTTGCTGATTTTGGACAACAAGTCGCTGGGGATTCGGTGTTAACTGGGCTACAGCTTCCAGAGGAGTCAGGGTGATACAGCTAAGAGAAACCACAGCGATCGCGCCTATCCTAAACCGGATTGGGCGTAGGTGGTGGAACCATTGAATTGGGTAAGGCTTAACCATCTCCTGCGGTATGAATCTGAAGCTATGTTTTGAGTGTACTGTACTCAGTTGCCCTAGAATAACGAATCGGCAACCGTTCGACAATTATTAAAATTTTCCACAGTTATGAATCATTCCAGATTCAGTCAACCCTTTAAAGCCATCATCCTGTTAGGATAAGAAATCATGTGGAGCAGTTCGCGATGAGCGGGTACAACGGTTGGATAGGTCAAGAACCAGCAGTTTGCCGAATATTAGATGCGAATTTAGACCGAGCCAGAGAAGGCTTACGGATTATCGAAGAGTGGTGTCGCTTTGGTCTAAATAGCGTGCAGATGGCGAGTGAATGCAAACAGATGCGCCAAGAACTCGCCCGTTGGCATAGTCGAGAGATTCGCGCCGAACGGGATACGCCCGGTGATTTGGGGACGGAACTCTCTCATCCCCAGGAAGAACAACGCGCCAATATCCAACAAGTTTTGCAAGCGAACCTGTGTCGGGTTCAGGAAGCCTTACGGGTACTAGAAGAATATGGTAAGCTTCATAGTCCCAATATGGGAACCGCTTGCAAGCAAATGCGCTATCGGGTCTATACCCTGGAGAGTCAGTTGCTCATCTACCACCGTTATCAACGGCTGAAGCGATCGCAGCTTTATTTAGTCACCTCATCCTCAGACCAACTCTTGCCTACGGTAGAAGCGGCGCTACAAGGGGGACTGACGTTAGTTCAGTATCGGGAAAAGGGGGCTGATGATTTAGTCAAACTCGCTCAAGCCCAGAAACTGCGCCAGATGTGCCACCATTACGGGGCATTATTGATTATGAACGATCGCGTGGATTTAGCTCTGGCAATTGATGCCGATGGCGTTCATTTAGGACAGCAGGATTTGCCCATCGCTGTCGCCCGAAAACTCCTGGGACCTCATCGAATTATTGGGCGCTCTACCACAAATCCTGAGGAAATGCAACAGGCAATCAGCGAAGGAGCCGATTATATTGGCGTCGGACCCGTCTATGAAACCCCAACCAAAGTTGGCAAAGCGGCAGCGGGGTTAGACTATGTGCAGTATGCAGCACAACAAGCATCAGTTCCCTGGTTTGCGATCGGTGGCATTGATCCGAATAATATTCATGAGGTCTTAGGGGCGGGAGCGAAGCGAGTCGCGATCGTGCGGGCGATCATGCAAGCGGAACAACCGACATTGGTGACTCAGTATTTTCTCTCTCAACTCACCAAAGAACAACATCTGCGTCGTATTGAAGCGGGTATTCCTCAATCATGACCAACAGTAGCGAGCAAATTACTTTACAAGTGAATGGTGAATCCCGTACCTGTGCGGCTGACACCAAATTGCCTCAGCTTTTAGAACAGCTTGACCTAAATCCACGCTTAGTGGCGGTTGAGTACAATGGCGACATTCTTCACCGCCAGTTTTGGTCAGAGACTCAGATGAAGGATGGGGATCAGTTGGAAGTTGTGACGATTGTTGGTGGCGGGTAGGGGAGATGGGGGAGCTGGGGGAGCTGGGGGAGCTGGGGAAGCTGGGGGAGCTGGGGGAGCAATGTAGAGACGTGCCATGGCGCGTCTGGGAGCTGGGGGAGTTGGGGGAGATGAGGAAGTTAACTCAAAATTCTACCTTACCTGTTCCCTGTTCCCTGTTCCTTGACAAATGACAAATCGGTAATCTCCACTTTTGGGATGTTTCAGCTCATGAAGGGGAGCGGTACAGTAAAAGTGTAGTCAGTAATACCCATCCGGCTTGAGGTGAGTTGTCTGCCTTCGTTCAGATTAAGGTGTTTGTGGCTAATGTCAGCCATAGAAAACTCACTGAAGTTGGAATAGTCCTAAATAACGTATGCGTAACCATCTTTTTTCCAAGATCAAACCTTTTTTAAAGTCTCTGCTTGTTGTTGGTCTCATTTTTACCTTAGTCCTGGGAAATGCCAGTGACGCTTTAGCCGCTCGTAGTGGTGGGAGAATTGGTGGCGGTTCCTTCCGCGCCCCAAGTCGTACCTATTCTCGCCCTGGTGGGGGGTATCGCTCTCCCGGTGGCGGTTATGGATATGGTGGCGGCGGAATTGGCTTTCCGTTTCTCTTACCCTTCTTTGGCTTCGGTGGCGTGGGGAGTCTGTTCGGAATTCTGATCTTTTTTGCGATCGCGAATTTCTTGGTGCAGTCTTTCCGGCGTTTGGGTGAAGGAGGCGGAAATGATGTCCCGAACACGATCAATCCCAAGGTTTCCGTGGGACGCTTGCAAGTGGGTTTACTTGCCAGTGCGCGTGAGCTTCAGTATGAACTTGACAAGTTAGCTCAACAAGCAAATACCGATTCCCCTCAAGGACGAGCGCAAGTGCTGCAAGAGTCTACTTTAGCCTTACTCCGCCATCCCGAATACTGGGTCTATGGTGCAACGCAATCCCAGCAGATTGCTTTAGACGCCGCCGAAGCTCGGTTTAATCAGCTTTCACTAGCCGAACGTAGTAAATTTGCCGAAGAAACCCTATCGAATTATCAGGGTCAACTTCGCCAAGAGACTGCTAAAGCGGCTGAAGGGGATGGAGCCTTGGTTGAATCTCAAGATCCGGGTGAATACATTATTGTTACCCTTTTAGTGGGTGTGCAAGGGAAGCTGGAATTACCCACCATTAATAGTTCCGATGACTTGCGTCAAGCCTTGCGTCAGATGGGTGGTGTATCGAGCGATCGCTTATTGGCAATTGAAGTCCTCTGGACACCCCAAGCCGAAGGCGATACGTTAACCTCAGATGATGTATTAGCCGAATATCCCGATCTGAAACTGGTTTAACTCACATCTTGCACCTTGCACCTTGTCTCGCTCCTAAGACAATAGTGAGCGAGACGCTCCTGATTTTGTAGGGTGTCCAAAAAGCCCACCGGATTTTCAACCGCGATCGCACGCCAAAGATGTAGGGGCGGGTTTAGGGACAATTGTAGGGGCGGGTTTAGGGACAATTGTAGGGGCGGGTTTAGGGACAATTGTAGGGGCGGGTTTAGGGACTAAATTCAGATATTCACCGATAACGGAACAACAAAACCCGCCCTCTCCACCGATAACGGAACAACAAAACCCGCCCTCTCCACCGATAAATGAAAAACAAAACCCGCCCTAATCTCAACCGCTAAATTTGACCTTATCCCGGAAACCATTCGTCTCAGGGCGGTGATAAAATTTGAACCGCCGAGTTCGATAAAACCAAGTCAACTAACTGGTCAATTAAACGGTCTTGTTCGATTGACAAAATTGACTTTCCTTGCATAACCTCTTGAAAAAGTACCAAGGAAGACATAGAACTCAAAAAAATATAAGCCGTCAACTCCGGATCACGAATGTGCCAGTCTGGATGGGATTCAAAATACTGCTTCAGACTATGACGTTCTTCCCCAATAACCTGACGGATAAACAATTGTGCTAAGTTTGGAAAATGATGTGATTCGGCAATCAATAAACGTAGAAACGCCGCGTACTCTGGATTATTCAGTTTCGCTAGAAATGCCTCTGCAAATCTTCGTAACCCTACGGCTGGCTTATCCGACAGGTTAAAATTAAAATCAGGCTGAAACTGCTCACAGATGAACTGTTCCACCAATTCAATAAACAATCCTTCTTTCGATTGAAAATGATTGTAAATGGTATGCTTAGATACGTCTGCTTCAGCGGCGATCTGATCCATACTGGTTTCCCTATAGCCATGCTGGATGAAAAGTTGCATAGCGGCTTGGGCAATTTGCTCGCGTTTAGATGGTTTCAT
Organism: Coleofasciculus sp. A1-SPW-01; assembly: GCF_040217205.1. NCBI lineage: Bacteria > Bacillati > Cyanobacteriota > Cyanophyceae > Coleofasciculales > Coleofasciculaceae > Coleofasciculus > Coleofasciculus sp. A1-SPW-01. The sequence goes on from NZ_JAVJNP010000113.1 coordinate 20,411, forward strand.
AAATAATTCTGGAATGGTTAATTTGCTCCTCAGTTGCATTTCGCAGTCCAAACGTCTCTCTCCTGCTTAAGAGAAGGAGAGAGTATGTTAGTCATTCAGGACGGAGTAATGTTGCAACTGATAATCGAGGATGTAACCTGTCTTCATCCCCGATTTCCAATCCTCTTTAAGCGTAGTAACAGACGGACAAGGTAAAGGAGCAGGACGGAAAGGAAGCAAGTTTTCCATTTACCCTGTGCAAAAAAAATTTAACGGTTACTACTAAACGGGCAACCTGGTATGAGAGACTGGAATCATGACACCCTTTACTAATATAGTATGCGAAAATTCGATGTTGTCGTAGTCGGTGCAGGTCCAGCTGGGGGACAATGTGCAAGGTGGTTAGCGAAATCCGGTTATCAGGTTTTGTTGGTCGAGCAGCATGAAACCTTTGAGAAAAATAATTTTTCCAGTGCGGCTACGCCATTAGAAACCTTAGAAAAATTTGACTTACCGGAGGATGTTGTCGGTAGTTTTTGGCATAATTTGGTGATTGTCACCACCAATTTAACCCGAAATTGGGATGCTCCGCAAACTCTAGGCGCTGTCTTAAATTTCGCCAAGTTGAAAAAATTCCTGGCTGATGAAGTTAAATCTTGTGGCGGCGAGGTTTGGCTGGGATGTCGATATGTGAGATATGTCCAAACAGACGGTGAGACGCGGGTTGAACTGAAGCCGCGAGGGAGGGAACCAATTACTGTTAAAACCCAGGTGCTAGTCGATGCTACAGGACCCGCTAGAGCGGTTATGTATCCTAAGGAAAGCGAGAAACCTGCGTTTTTCAAGCCCTCTGGGATTGAATATTTAATTGAAGTCTCAGATAATGATTATGATAAATATGCCCATTCCCTCTGGTTTTTCTTAGGACATAAATGGATGCCAAAAGGCTATTCTTGGATATTTACCATGGAGAAGCCTCGGTTAAAGGTAGGCGCAGCATCGTATCGATTGGATCATAAAATTATTAAGCAGACGGAATCGATTCGATATTATATTGATTTACTGATTCACGAGCATATACGAGCCAAAGACTATAGGATAATCGATACTCATGGGTCAACGCTGCACTATTCCAGTGGACTGAGGGATATTTACTATCGCGATAATATTATTGCCATTGGGGATGCCGTATCAATGGTAAACCTTTTGGGCGGTGAAGGGATTCGCCATGCTATGCATTGTGCCGAAATCGCGGGCAAGCATATTCAGCAGTATTTAAAGGGTCAATCAGCCAGTTTTCAGGAGTATCAAAAAGAACTTTATCAGAAATTCTACCGAACTTGGAATTTATCTGAAAAGATTTGCAGGAAACGCTATTTAATTGAAAGCGACGAAAAAATTGATGAAGGGGTATCTTACCTGACGCCTCTAGACACTCAAGAGATGATGGATATTGTGTTTTACTATAAATTTAATAAACTGTCCAAGAGTTTAATCGTTTACCTGATCCGAAAAATTCGCTCCTGGTGGAAAGCAAAATATGTGATGAAGTATAAATCATGACTGATGAGGTGGAGTCACTGAAGGGATGTATCCAACGTCACCAAAGACAAAGGACAAAGGACAAATGACAAAGGACGAATGACAAATAACCAAAGCAAGTTAAACTATATGCAGTTTTCCACATTAGCCCATAAGTAACCATGCCCAGTAATCCGGTGTATCCCATCGTTTGGCGCGACGATCGCGTACTCCTAATTGACCAAACCCGTTTACCCCACAACTATACAGTGGTTGAAATTAAGTGCTGTGAGGATATGGCACGGGCAATTAGAACCATGATAGTCCGAGGTGCGCCAGCGATTGGTGTGGCGGCGGCTTACGGGATGTACTTAGGGGCGCGAGACATTAAAACGGCTGATCGCGAGACGTTTGTCACGGAACTCGAAGAGGTTGCCAAACTGCTGCGCCAGACTCGCCCGACGGCGGTAAATCTATTTTGGGCGATCGCCCGGATGTTGAAAACTGCCCATGAAACCATTGGTTCGGTAGATCAGTTAAAAACGGCACTGTTAGTAACCGCCCAAGGGATTCAGGTTGAAGATTTAGAGATCTGTAAAGCGATCGGGGATAATGGGTTGGCGGCTATGCCCGCGACTCCAGAAAAATTATGTATTCTTACCTATTGCAATGCGGGTTCCCTCGCCACAGCCGGCTATGGTACAGCCTTGGGAGTCGTGCGTTCAACCTGGCGCGAGAAGCGGTTAGCCAGAATTTATGCGTGTGAAACTCGTCCCCGGTTGCAAGGGGCAAAACTGACGGCGTGGGAATGTGTACAAGAGGGAATCCCAGTAACGTTAATTACCGATAATATGGCAGCCCATTGTATGCATCAGGGATTAATTGATGCGGTGATGGTGGGTGCAGATAGAATTGCTGCCAATGGAGATACGGCGAATAAAATTGGCACCTATAGTGTGGCATTACTCGCCAAAGCCCATAATATTCCCTTCTTTGTCGCCGCCCCCCTATCTACAGTTGACTTTGACTTACCCACAGGCGATTTAATTCCGATTGAAGAACGCCATCCCTCAGAAATTTATCAAATCGGTGAGACGGTGACATGTCCTACAGGGGTGGAATTTTATAATCCAGGGTTTGATGTCACGCCAGCCGAGTTAATTTCAGCCATTATTACCGAAAAAGGGGCGATGCGTCCAGAAGAGTTGCAGCAATTTCGCGTGAAGCAGTTGGCTTGATGGTTGGTTTGACTGGAATTGAGTGAAAATGGTGCAAGATTATCAGTACGCTTGATAACCTTGCACCATTGGTTATAAATCATAAATCCCAAATAACCTTGAGGTGGGCAAGATCAACAAACGATAACACGACTCGTTTTAAGCATTATAAATCTTGCCTACCCTACCTAAAATTACCCTGTTTGCCAGCAAAAGCCATGAATGTCTCCCTTTTAGACAAACAACCCCAGCCACCATTAGCCGAAAAATTGGTGACTTTGCATGATATTACCTGGGAACAGTTCAAAGCGATCGAAACCCAATTACAGAATAATCAAGGTGTCAGGCTGACTTACTTATCTGGGGTAATGGAAATCATGTCTCCGATTGGGGCATTTCATGAAAATATTAAAAGCACTCTTAGCTTGCTTTTGGAAGCTTACATGAGAGAAAAGGGCATCCGATTTTACAGGCGTGGTGGATTTACGCTGGAATCGCCTGGATATGCCTCCGGTACACCTGATGAATCTTATTGCATTGGTAGCAATAAAGAAACGCCTGATATTGTGATCGAAATTATTGTTACCAGCGGAACTATCGACAGACGGGATTTGTATAAACCCAGACGAGTGCCTGAAGTCTGGTTCTGGAAATCCGATCAGATGAGGATATTCTCTCTGGGCACATCTCTAGAGTACGAAGAGGTGAATCGTAGTTCCTTTTTCCCCGATTTGGATAGGGCGCTGTTGTTACGCTACATTGCGTATCCCGATCAGTACGATGCCGTAAACGAATTTATTCAAACAATCCGCAGTCGTTGAGGGCAATTGTAATCCGGACTATAGGGTTTTCATTGGAGATGTGGAACTCACAGATAGAAAAAATTAAAATCAGTTATCAGTTGCTTCCGTATCACTCCACTCGACATGAGTAACATTGACTTCGGCACCGGGGACAACCATTCCCTTAAATGAAGCCGTTTTTCCTGGAGGAACTATTGTCGGTTCAGCATCAATGAATCCATTATCAATTGGGTTTCCTTGCTTATCCAGAACTTGATAATTGACTCTGACGAGTTGAACCGGATCGCAAGTTCGATTGGTTACTTGACCGATAAGAGAATTACCGTTGTAATTAACCTGACTTACAGACATTCCATCAGCCTCGGAAATACAACGACTGGTAGCGGCTTCGGGTTGGGTTTGACACAAATGACTCAGATCAAGTATCCTGCCATCTCCAGTTTCCATATAACAAACTGGGGCATCAAACGGCTGGATTAACCCTTCTGGATCAGGGGTATCGGCTAATAGGGGACGATTGAAAATTATTCCTGGCAGTAGTAAGGCAAGATGAGCGATGAAAAATGAACTCAGTTTAAGCATACTTTCCGCTTCTGTCTACATTCACTTGACTCTGAACTTTGGCTGGAAACATATAAATCTTACCGACGCGGCTGAAGCTGCTGCAGACGCTGTAGGCGCTGTTGCCGTCGCAGTTTCCGTTGCTGCCGATCAAACGGACGAAAGCGATCGCGCCTTAGGGGTACGCGGTTGATTCGAATCCTCTGTGAAGCCCCACTCGGTGACAAATTTAAATCATCCAGGATTTGAGTCGCAGCCATTTCACCTGTTTCACAACCTCCTTCCATGAAACCCCAAAATTCTAAGGAGCAGTGTTCACCAGCAAAAAAGAGATTACCCACGCGCTCTGGCTGTACACCGTATATTTGGGTATATTGTCCCACTAAATAGGTGGAATAAGACCCACGAGAGTATTGTTCACCTGACCAGTAGGCACGAACAGCACCAGGTAGCCTGATTGCACTAATGCCAGGGAATACTTGCTCTAACTGAGGGACAAATCGTTGGGCGTGAAATTCCGGCGTTGCAGTTCCCAGGACTAGACCTTGGCGACCGCCAGTATAATTTTCCACTAAACCTTCAGAACCAGGAGCAAAGGGGGTAGCTTCCCTGGTACTTTGAAACGGTAAGTCCGTGTAGACGTTACAGTTTGAGTTATAGCGATCGCGCCATAATCGGCTCTGATAGCCCGTAAATAATTTGGAGTTAGTCCCATAGCCCTGAGTATTGATCGCTAGCTTTTTCGCTGGTGGTAAATCGATCCGGAGATCGAGGGTACGCAGTACGCTAAAAGGCAAGGTCAACACAACTCGTTCGTACTTGCGCTCAAAGGTTCTACCTTCAGAGCGCAAGCTTACCCGATAGCGCCCATCCGACAGTTGACTCAGGGACTCTAACGCTACCCCAGTTTCTATCGAATCGGCGAGGAGTTCTGCCAATCGGCGCGGAATTTGATTGTTGCCTCCTTCAATCTGATAGCGCTCGTCGTATACACCGTAAAGAGAAAATTCACCAGGTTCAGTACCTATGTTGTAGAGGAGATTAATCGAGGACTGCTCTTGCACCTCTACGCCTTCCCACAGCACATACGCCACATCAAGTATCTTGCGGATCGTTGGTGTTGTTGGTAAACGTTCTAAATACTCGCTGAGTGAAATTCTGTCTAAAGCTTCTGTCGGCGGATCAGGTATAGCATAGCTTTCAAAATTCTCAATTGCCTCTAAATCCGCTTCAATCTGCTCAGCCGCAGGGATAAAGTCTTGAATAAGTTTTTCCAGGGGAACTCGGCGTCCTTCAAAGAAAAAAGTTTCCGGTATCAATCCTTCAAAGACCTCGAACAGGTCGATGAGTTTGAAACCAAGTTCCCCTGCCAAACGTTGCATACAAACATCACCCGTGTTGATATATTCGCCCCCTAACTCGGCTAGAGTGTTAGTCCCAGCCGCGTTAGGCATGCTCCGAATTCGACCGCCGACTTGGTTTCTTGCTTCGATGACATCCACGGGAACCCCACGCTGCTGCAAGCGATAGGCGGCGGTCAATCCAGCAATTCCTGCACCCACCACTAAGACTGGGGAGACTCCGGGTTGAGCAACAGCACGATGTCCATCCCGCCGAAAGGTCGTAGCCGCCGTGGCTCCAGCTAAGGCTAAACCACCTTGCAACAAACGGCGACGAGAGGTTTTGGCTTTCAGGTTCAGGTTGCCAATGACCTCGGCAGGGGGAATACCTGTTTTTCTGGATATCTGAGCAACTCTGTAGGCTTGATGCAGGATTTTAACCAAGGGAGATTTAGCCATTTTTTACCCTTATCCTTATAAATGCGAGTTATTTATGATGATTTTTTTGATGATTGTTGATATCTACTAACTATATGGGGGTAGGGTAACGCTTGTATATAAAATTTTGTAAAGATTTTTGACGGCTTTAGGCAGATTTTGTAAAGATTTGTTCTTCCCCAGCCGTTATGATGTTAGAGCTTTACGATAAAACTAATACGCAGATTCAAATTTTATATCATATTGCAACAGAGCCAAACTGGAGGGATAGGGTGAAGAACTACCAAAAATTAGCGGTTGCTACGGCTGGAGTAGCTTTGAGCTTTGCCACAATTGAGACTAACTCAGCACAAGCGGCGATCATTACCTACGATTTCACGGTGGATGTGACCACAGGTTCATTGACCGATACCCAATATCAGGGGTTTTTCAGCTATGATGACTCGACCCTAACCGCAAGTGGGGTCGAATCGGTGGGAATTGCAGAGGGATTGTCTATATCCTTTGACTTTTTAGGGGTTACCTATACCGAAGCAGATGACTATCTAGTTGACTTTGGTTTTCCCTTTGTCGAATTTAACCAGGGAAGCCTAGTGGGATTGCAATATACAGTCTCGAATAACGCCATTTTCTCCATATTTGGCGACAATCCCAATGGCTTGGGAGGAGGAGACCAGTTTAACTATATCGATGAAACCTCCTTTGAGGTGGGTAATGGTAGTGTCACCTACTCGTTGCGTCCCGCCTCGGTTTCTGTACCAGAACCTAGTGCTGTTTTTGGGCTTGGCATTTTGGGTTTTGGCTGGTTGGTAAGAACAAAGTTTGGGCTTCGTCGTTGATTGTTCATCGTTGATTGCGGATTGCTATGAACTATGAACCATCAACCATGAAGTTGACTTAGTGTTGAACGGCGATGTGCAATCCCCCATATACGAAAAACCTCAGCGCTTTCTGTGAAAGGCTGAGGACAAGTATCAGGGTGTATGCTTTTCTCCTTCAGGCAGAGTTATTTGGTTGATGACTGCATCTGGAGTCTTGCTACTTATTATATTGGCTCATAAGCTAGACGATCTTCTAGATCAGTTCTGACGCAGTTTGCTCTTGATCTAAAACTGATCTTGACAAAATAGTCATTTGTCATTTCTCGTACCCGCTGCCCTTGAGAAGCACGCTACGTCCTTTGTTTCAAATCTAAACGACAAGAGGGCGGGTTTTGTTGATCAGTTATCGGTATACCCGTCAATTAAATGGCTAAACCCGCCCCTACAATACCCTCAATTACACTGAGAAACGTTGGTAAAGTCTTCCAGGGTGGGGGCAAAATTAACGGTTCCTGTATTAGTTTGAGGGAGATTATCGAGATTAACGACCTTGAATGTGCCATCATTGCGCTGAAGCTGGAACTCTGTCGTGCTTGTATTCTCAGTTAGGGCTAGGCAAAAGCTGCGATCGCTATTGAGTACGGCATTAAATCCCGGAATAGCATTTTTATCCAAAATTGTCAACTCTACATCGGCAAGAGTTTCAGCATTGCCATTCGTTTGCAAAAAGATACCCTGACTGGCATTATCCGTAACCATGGTATTGTTAATCCGATAATCTTGCACCGAGACAGCATTTCCCTGGACAAAAATGCCTTGACCTCCATCCGTTTCACTGGTGGGAGTTGTACCGCTAATTGTACTGGTTTCAATCTCAAACTCCTGGCGGCTATTATTATTCGCCGATACAAAAATTCCCTGACCTGTGCTATTACTAATCTGCACATTACTAATCTGAAACCGTTGCTGAGATTGGAGTTCGGGATTCTTCTCATCCCCATTCGCCCCAACAAAAATACCTTGACCCTGACTATCACTAATTTGGACATTATCAATCGTGAAGTCTTGCTGGGCAATGCTATTGGCTTGGACAAAAACCCCTTGACCGCCACTGTCGAGATTATTCAATGTCGTATCATTAATCGTACTATTTGTAATCTCAAACTTTTGAGTGCTATTGTTATTAGCGCTCATGAAAATTCCCTGACCTGTACTCTCACGAATCTGGGCATCTGTGATGGCAAACTCTTGCCGTGATTGTACACTGAGGTCATTTTCATCTCCATTCGTTGTCACAAAAATACCCTGTCCAGCATTGTTGGTTATCGTGGGACTATCAATCTGAAACTCCTGGACTGCCATACGATTACCTTGCACAAAAATTCCTTGTCCACCTTCGCCTTGGGCGTCGAGTTCAATATTGCGAATCGTGCTGCTATCGATATTAAAGACTTGTTCGCTGTTATTGTTGGCGGCAATAAAAATTCCCTGACCTACAGTATCACTCACTTCCGTGCCATTTAATTTAAACTCCTGTCTCGATTGAACCGTTAAGTCCTTTTCATCACCATTGGTAGCAATTAAAATACCTTGTCCAGCGCTATTTGTGACTGTGGTATCGTTGAGGGTGAAATCTTGAACAGCGACGCGATTTCCCTGAATAAAGACGCCTTGCCCGCCATCCCCATTACTGCCGAGGCGAGTCTGGTTAATGCTACTGGCATCAATATCAAAAGTTTGTTGACTGTTATTATTCGCCGCGATAAAAAGTCCTTGTCCTGTACTCTCGCTAACGGTGGCGTTGCTGAGGTTAAAATTTTGGATAGATTGCTGCATCAAGTCATTTTCGTTACCATTGGCGGCGATAAAGATGCCTTGACCTGCACTTTCAGTAACCGTTAAGGTTTCCAGAGTCAAGGTTTGCTGGGCGCTGGCATTGGCTTGCAGGAAAAGACCTTGACCACCATCCCCATTTTCATCCAAGACGGTGTTACTAATACTTGTATTTAAAACGTCAAAGACTTGACGACTATTATTATTCCCAGCCAGATAAAATCCTTGACCGACACTATTAGTAATTTGATTATTGGTTGCGGTTAATTGCTGTTGCACCTCACCAGAGGATTGAATAAAAACACCTTGACCACCACTGTCACTGATTTGATTACTATCTAGGGTGAGTTCTTGTTGAGTGGTTCCCGATGCTTGAATAAAAACGCCCTGCTGACCACTATTTGTGATAACATTACGAGCGATCGCACTGGTTCCAGTTACATCGATGAGACTAATCCCTTGTCCTGTGGCATTGGTGATGCGGTTATCTTGAATCGTCACATTCTCAATAGCCGCGCCTTGGATACCATTCCCCGTGGCATTCGCGATCGCAAAGCCAGTCAGGGTGGTATTATTGGCTAGGGTTACTGTTCCTGTAATCGTGGGAAACTCACCGCTTCCCGATAAGGGTAACTGAAGCGTACCTAGTTGCTGAGTATCAATGTATTGGGGTAATGCTGCTGAGAGTACCGTTACTCCATCAGCAAACTGAAACCCTTCTGTCTCAGATGTCGTACCCACTTGCACATAAACAATATCATCAGCTTGTGCCACACTCAATGCATCTTGCACTGTCCCAAACGGTGTTTCAAACGTACCATTTCCGGTACTCCTCCCCAACGTGACCTGTTGAAACTGCCAAGGTTGACCCGTTTGGGGATTTATCGCCGCAACTTGCTCATTTTCGGTTTGTTCATCAACAACAATGGTGGCGATACGTCCCACCGATTCCCCCATACGCGCAAAAGCGCTACCTGATTCAACCCCACGGGGACGAGTTCCAGGAAAGGTTGCGCCTAAACTGAGGACAATCCGAGTGTCAAAGATTTGGTCAGTTTGCACTGATAAACCCAGATTCAGATAATCCGTAGGATGTGCTTCCAATCGCCCTCGAATCCCAATCGCATTATCTGTTCCCTCCCCACCATAGTAATAAAACCCTGCATATCCCCGTAAATCTCCCGCCCCTAATCGCAATAACCGTCCCCCCGCTTCAATATCAAATCCCGCCATTGCTGCTTCAAAGCGCTGGCGATGATTGAGAAGTAAATTATTCTCCTGAAATCCGCGCAGGGAGAACGACTCATCCACCTCTGGGCGGCGTTCACCAACTGGCAAATACGCATTCACCCGCAAATCCCAATCGTCTCCTAGTCGTTCAAACCCTGCACCAATTTGGTGAAACAAGCTGTTTCCGGTATCGCGGGTATCGTAGGAAAGATAGCCTCCGAGAATCCGGTTTTGCGTGGAATTGTAAAATCGTTGTCCCAGAAGAATCGTTCCGCCCATCGTGGAGTCGGTGAACAGGCGTAATTGCCCTTCCAGAAATGTCACGGTACTTCCGGGATTCTGAGTAATCGGAACAAAGCCTTCCAGACTAAAAAATGGGTCTTGATAGCCGGCTCCTTCGCTGGTAAACTGGCCGCCTATACGGGGTAAGACTCTCAAATCTGTGGCAGTTCCTTCAGTCAGTGAACGGGGCGTATCGGTTTCCGACTCAAGGGTTTGGGCAATGACAGGCGAAGTTAACCCTCCAGAAACAAGTAATCCAACACAGAGGGCTTGAGCTGAGATTTTCATTAATCAGAGGGTGAGTACAATCGTCACCCCCTCTTACAGTTATCGCTTTCGGGAATCCGGCAAAGGGGATTATGGGTTGAAGTTTTGTTAAGTTATGTCGCCAAAAAAAAATCCCCTTTCGGGGACTTTTCCAAGGGTGGGAAAAAGATTTCATCTATATTTTTATTATCTACCCAAGTGGCAGGAGTTGTGTGTAGCTACGATAAAGTTTATATGAAAAATCGATGAAGTTTCTGTAAAGTTGGGTCTGGTCGTTGGTCATGGCTTCTTTGTCCGTTGTTATTGATCCCGATACTTTATCCCTTTTTATTTATCAAAATGGTACCACCCAATAATGGAAAATCCCGTTCTCGATCCACTGAGAACGGGATAAGGAGTGAGATACACTAATTGCAACTTGGGAGTAAGCGATGTATATCGTCTTACCTAGTAGCTTAACTGTTCTCCAGAAGCTTTTGGGATAAGCGTTGATGAAGAATGGCTCGATTTATGTGAAAATTCCGTAAATATGACCAGTATTACAATTCGCATTCCTGAAGATGTGGTCGAGGATCTCATACCGAGTTGCGCTCAAACATAGTAGATAGGAAAATCAGGGGGAGCAGGGGGAGCAGAGGGAGGGAAAGTTATATCTTTGAATGCAACTTGGTATCAAGCCTTACTTTTCACGATTTAAATTGGGTATTAGTAGCGAGCAAGATGCAAAGCCTGCGGCATGGCTTCGCTTAACGCACTACAAGGATTTCGTCATTATTGACATTAAGGTTTAAATGCCGAACAGCTTAGCATCCTTCATAAGTATGGCATCACCTTGCTCAGGACAAATGTACCCTTGCTCCCCCAGCTCTCCCAGCTGACACACCGAGCGAAGTCGAGGTGTTCCCCCGCTCCCCCTCACCACAACACTTATTCAGCAGATCCTCAGTTATCCCCCTTTAACCAGCGTTTGATCAGATTGAAAGGCTATCCTTTGGCAAACGGGGATGTTTTCTACATCCGTTCAAGTACCGAAATACCGAGTAACGACAATCCCAGTTTCAACGTTTGGGCTGTTAAGTCACACAATATTAATCGTGATAGTCTCACGGATTCCTCCGCTTTAAGTACAGGACATTGGTCATAAAATTGACTGAATTTCTCGCTCAGTTCATACAAATACTGACAAAGACGATTAGGCAATAACTCTTGCTCAACTTCTTTAATTACCTCGTTGACTTGTAGTAGATGTTTAGCTAGTGTTGCTTCTTGGTCTTCTTTTAATGAGACTTGAGTAGATGTTCTTAACTGCTCAAAATCAATGCCACCTTTGCGACCAATACTTTGAATCCGGGCATAAGCATACAGCAGATACGGTGCTGTATTTCCTTTGAGCGATAGCATCTTATCGAAGCTAAACACATAGTTGCTGGTGCGATTTTGACTGAGGTCAGCATATTTGACCGCCGCCATACCAACCACTTGAGCCACATGTTCAATGAACTCCTCGGTTTCCTGGCGACCTTCTGCTTGGATGCGAGTTTCCAGATCAGCACGCGCACGCGCGATCGCTTGATCTAATAAATCCCGCAATCGTACTGTCTCTCCAGACCGAGTTTTTAGCTTTTTCCCGTCTTCCCCTAGTACCAATCCAAAGGGAACATGCACGATTTCAACAATCTCCGGTAACCAACCTGCTCGTTGTGCAACCTGAAATACTTGGGCAAAATGATTCGCTTGTCCAGCATCAGTAACATAAATAATCCGATTTGCCCCATTTTGATCAATCCGGTAGCGTAGTGCGGCTAAGTCAGTTGTGGCATAGTTATAACCCCCATCCGACTTTTGCACAATTAAGGGTAAAGGTTCACCTTTTTTATTCGTAAATCCTTCTAAAAAAACGCATTTAGCACCTTGGTCTTCCACTAATAAGCCTGATTGTTCTAAATCTTTTACGACATCGGGAAGTAAGGGGTTATAGAATGATTCACCCCGTTCGGTGATATGCACATCCAGTAAATCATAAATGACCTGAAATTCCCGCCGGGATTGCTCACACAGCAACTGCCAAGCTCGTTTGGTATCTTCAGCCCCAGCTTGCAGTTTCACGACTTCCTGTCGTGCAGCTTCTTGGAAGACTTCATCGGTATCAAATCGTTTTTTAGCTTGTCGATAAAAGCTGACTAAATCTCCTAAATCAACCGCCTCAGCCGTGGTTAATGCCTCTGGGCAAACTTCCCGAAGATAGGTAATTAACATGCCAAATTGAGTTCCCCAATCTCCGACATGATTGAGGCGCAAGACATCATGATCTCGAAATTCCAAAATACGGGCAATGCAGTCACCAATAATAGTGGAGCGCAGATGACCGACATGCATTTCTTTAGCAATGTTTGGACTGGAAAAATCCACAACCACTCGTTGGGGCTGTTTGGCGGGTTCTACACCTAAGTGAGGGTGGGTGAGATTCCTATTCAGCTTGGCTTCTAAATAGGCGGGTTTGAGTGTGAAATTAATAAAACCGGGTCCAGCTACTGTGGGGGTGTAGCAGATATCAGCAACATCTAGATGGTTGATCAGCATCTGTGCGATCGCTCGTGGGGGTTGACCTAGCGGTTTTGCCAGAGAGAGTGCCGCATTCGATTGATAATCACCAAATTTGGGGTTACTGGCAGGAACTAACATTGGATCTGTACCTGCCATCGTTTCACCAAAGGCAGCAATTAATGCTTGCTCACATTTGGCTTTTAGTTGTTCCAAGGTTGAAGTCATTGCGCTAGGTAAAGAGTTGAAACGATAAGAGGTTGCCAAGAATTAGGGAGAAATGGCTTAATCAAAATATTAGGGAATGAACTTTAAATGCGATTCTCGTCCAGTAAGTTCATACTTAAATCCAGCCAAGTGGAACGAGTTATGGGGGCACTCGTGGAAATATAGTCTACACCGGTTTGGGCTACAGCACGAATGGTGTCCAGGGTGATATTCCCAGAGGCTTCAATTTTGAGTCGGTCATTTTTGCCGCGAATCTTATGTACCGCCTGTCGCATCCTCTCCAAGGGCATATTGTCCAGCATGATAATGTCAGCCCCCTGCTCTAAGGCTTCTGTCACTTGCTCTAGGGTTTCGGTTTCGACTTCAATCCTTAGGGGGTAGGGCATTTGTTCCCGGATACGAGCGATCGCGTCTTTGATGCTACCTGCTGCCACTATATGATTGTCTTTAATCATCACGGCATCATCTAAGCCGAAACGATGATTAATGGCACCACCAACTTGAGTGGCATATTTTTCCAGCAGTCTTAGCCCAGGGGTAGTTTTACGGGTATCGACGAGTTGAGTCGGAAGATCAGCAAGTTGATCGGCATATTTGCGGGTAAGGGTAGAAATGCCGCTTAAGTGCATCGCTAGGTTGAGAGCCACTCGTTCTCCCATTAAGAGGGTATCCAGAGAGCCATGTAAACGAGCAATGACCTGTCCAGGATGACAGTCTTCCCCTTCAGCTACAACGGCAACAAAACTGGTTTGATCACTTAAGAGTTGGAAGATCCGTTTCGCGATCGGCAATCCAGCAATCACTCCCCCTGCTTTAGCCGTCCATTCGGCTTGGACAATTTTGTCTGGGGCTTCCCACAAGCCTTGAGTAGTGCGATCGCCTCGACCAATATCCTCTAACAACCAGTTCTGGAGGATCGGATCTAGCAGGATCAATGGCGGTAAAGCTCTCATCTGAACAAACAGGGGTAATTTTCTCAAGCTGGTCGGGTTAGCTCTAGATTTAACATAGCTCAGATTGCCCTCTGGGAAAGGGTTTTTGACTTCTCCAAAAAAAATTTGAAAAAAAGGTTGACAACTCCAGAAATAGCCACTACATTGGTAAATGCGCTTGAAACGGAGTTCACTCCACATCCAAGCGTCCGAACCAAGACAAATCAATAGTTTGAAAGCCAAGCATACAAAACTCCTTGTCAAAAAACTTCG
>NZ_JAVJNP010000174.1:0-86330 GCF_040217205.1 Coleofasciculus sp. A1-SPW-01
ACGGGATTAATTGTCGCGCCTTCAGTTGGATTGTCAAACCTAACCGCATCGAGCGGCGCGGTTTGACTCCTCTATCCCTCTCCACCCTCCTGAGCCTGCGAAGGATCTGCTGAGGGTGGAGTCTCACGAGGTTTTTGATGAATTATGAATTTGAATTACCTGTTCCCTGTTTCCTAGTCCCTGACAAATGACGAATGACGAATGACAAATGACGAATAACTCTGACTGGCTAGAACACAGTGTACAAGTTGAAGTCGAGGTGCCAATGGAAACCGTTTGGAGCCTCTGGTCTGATTTAGAGCAAATGCCACGCTGGATGAAGTGGATTGACTCGGTACAAGTATTAGAAGATAATCCAGATTTGTCCCGTTGGAAACTCGCCAGCAGTGGCTTTGAATTTAGCTGGATCTCTCGCATTCTGAAATTAGTGCCCCATCAGATTATTCAGTGGGAATCTGTTGATGGTTTACCGAATCGGGGTGCAGTGCGCTTTTATGATCGCCATGGAAGTAGTGTTGTTAAACTTACGGTGGCTTACGATATTCCCGGCATCTTAGGTAAGTTGATGGATGGTTTGTTTTTAGGTCGAATTGTCGAGTCTACGATTCAAGCTGATTTGGATCGGTTCCGGGACTATGCGCTTAAAATCCAAACTTAAGAACGTTGATTGTTGAGCAAGAGGAGGCGATTGAAATCGCTGCTACACAAACAAAGTCCGCCTGCGCGGACTGGCTTATAACCTTACTTTTGGTCGGGATCTGGAAAACCTCTCTCCAAACCTCTCTCCTGCAAGGAGAGAGGCTTTGAATTCTCCCCCTTATGCGCCGATCGCACTGTATCGGATTTGCCAACGAAGTCGGCTTCGATATATGTTTCGCCTCGTTTAATACCCGTTGTGCCGTTCGCCCGGTATCTGAGTCAAGACTATTTTCTCAAAACCCAATCACGATCGAGACTGATGAATTTTCATCCTATTTGCAGATTCGATTAACTCGACTCTTAAGATAGGTTGCAGTTATAGATCTACCCCAAGAAGTGACTGAATCTTATGGAACTGGTGTTCCTCTTGATCCAGCGTCGAATATGGGTGGGCGAACCACACACGATCAGGCTTGATGAATCCAATCACTATTCCCTGTTTCCTTGTCTTCCTACTGAATCCCATTCATTAGATCGAGTTTCAGCTATGAACCTCTGTCTTGCTCATCAAACTCAAATCCCCAGTCTTCACCTTCATCCTCATCCTCCGGTTCCACTTGGGGTGGGGGTTGGCGGTACGGCGGGGTAATTACTCGATAGTTAGCATCATACACTGCCTCAGATTTGCCAATCCTCGATTTAGACGTATTAGATTCCCGGTAACTGTAGGAATAAACCGAGTCGGATTGAGAACGGCGGCTGGGTTCTTGAGGTGATTCGTAACTACTGCGATCGCTTCCGATACTGCGCTCTTCGCGATCGCGCTCTGTTTCCTCTAACACCTCTTCCTCTGGCTGACTCTCCAACTCATCCCAGTCAAACTCGTCCTCTATCGAGGTTGCCGATTCTCCTTCAAAGTTCCACTCTGGAGCAACAGCTTGATCCCAATCAGAACCGGAAGCAGAGGGGGAAGATTTGGGAGGAGGAGGTGGTGGTGGAGGGGGTGGGGGAGGTGGCATTTCTGGTTCACTTTCCTCGGGTTCAGGTTCCTCCTGCTCAAACTCAGCATTTGATCGCCAGCGATTTGGAGGCGATGCTTGGGCGGCGCGATCAAACCTCTGAACCCTCCTGGGTCGAAAACTGAGCAATTGTAAGACTAAACTGGTGAGTATGCCGAGTGCGATCGCCAATCCTATCCATACCGTCAGAGGCAATGCAACCGTTTGCATTCCTAAAAATACGATAGACAAGGCGGGGGCTGACAAATTTGACAACACAAATATAGCCAGTCCACCTCCAACTACGCATAACAGGACAATTCGATTCACAGGCATGATTAGTGATTTACAGGTATGGATAGAGCGCTTACCTCTAACTTACCGCGTTCTTAACATCTGATCCGTTATAGCGCTACGCGCTAGGCAATAGACAACACCTGGGACTTCGGCGTGAGGCTTCGACGGTGAGCGCGGCAACTGAGCCTGTCGAAGTTCAGCCGAACCGCGCTCGGTAACACGCTCGGTGTGGAATATGCAATAGGTAAGGTAGAGTTTTGAGTTAACTTCCCCTGCTCCCCCTGCTCCCCCATCTCCCCCATCTCCTATCCACTCGATTTGACCGCAACTTGGCATAAATCGTTCAGGGAGCGGATCGCTAACCCGTATTATTAGAAGAGGGGTTAGATTATACAGTCTTGGCATGACGATTATTTGGGAACTCGATTTCTATTCACGTCCAATCTTGGACGACAATCAGAAGAAGCTCTGGGAAGTCTTAATTTGTGAGAGTCCTTTAAACATCCACCAATCCACAGACGACTTATTTCAGTACGCGCAGTTTTGTTCCAACCAGGAGGTCAACTCCTTATGGTTGCGGCAATCCCTAGAAGAGGCGATCGCGAAAGCTGGACAAGCACCGACCAAAATTCGCTTTTTCCGGCGTCAGATGAACAACATGATTACTAAAGCCTGCCAGGAGTTAGGCATTCCTGCGATCACGAGTCGTCGGACATACACGCTGGATCACTGGCTCAACCAGCGGATCAAGGACGTTTATCCCCAGCAACCCGGATATCAGTCCTCAGCCGCCGCCTCTGCCTTTGTGCGCTACCAACCTCAAGTTCCTCAACCCTTACCCGACGCCATCCAGGGACAAAAATGGGCATTGGTGAGCTTAGAAGCTGCTGCTTTTGCGGAGATGGAGGAGTGGGAGATTGACTTTGGCGAAGCCTTTCCCCTCTCAATGATGAATCTGGCTCCAGATACGCGCATTCCTGGAGTGATTATTTTCTCCGATCGCGCCAAAGCCCTAGCCGCGTGGATGTCAGGTTTAGAACTAGCGTTTGTTAAATTTCAAGGAGGTGTCACTCCTCGGTTATTACTGGAAACGGGTGCTAGTGATAGCTGGGCTTTAGCCAACCTCACCGATGCCCAAACCCTAGCGGAAGCTCAAGGCTTTGAATCTGCCAAAGAAAACGCCCAGTCCATACATTTTCTCGCCGTGCAGTCAACACCAACCTCAGAAACCTTTGCTGGATTTTGGTTATTGCAAGAATTAACGTAGCCCTGAATGGGTTAGGGGTTTATCACCATGAGCCGGAACTATAAACAGAATAATTAACCCTAAACATTATGGAGTCTCCGAATTTGTCACCCGCCCTGCCCTGCGAACAACTTTTAGATCTGGCACTCAAAGCCGGAGCCAAGGATGCTGAGGTCTATCAGTCGCAATCGCTGTCTCGACCTGTACTCTTTGAAGCGAATCGCCTCAAGCGGCTAGAAAGTAGTCAATCAGAAGGGGTGGCGCTACGCTTATGGAAAAACGGTCGTCCCGGATTGGCGGTTGCTTATGGTGCAGTGAATCCCCAAGACTTAGTGGATCGCGCCATTGCCATTAGCACTCTGAATGAATCGGAATCGGTGGAACTCACACCGGGACGTACCGAAGGTTATCCCGACTTGGGCAAGTCCGTGGCGGTAGAAGAATTGGTCGTCATGGGCAAAGAAGCGATCGCCAAAATTCGGGACGCGAATCCAGAGGTTCTGTGTACCGCCGAATTGGAATGTGAAGCCGAAACCATCCGCTTGATCAACTCTCAAGGCTTAGATTGTCACTACACCGACACCACACTCAACTGTTTTGTCTCCGTCGAATGGGTGCGCGGCGATGACTTTTTATGCGTCTCGGATGGTCAAACCCAACGGGAACAGCTTAACGCCGATAAAATCGTACAAGCGATTCAGCAACGCCTCAACTGGGCGCAAAATAACGTTTATCCCCCTATCGGTCAAGTCCCAATTTTGCTCACCGCCAAAGCCGCCGATTTACTCTGGGATACCGTCCAAACCGCATTAAATGGAAAACAGGTATGGGAAAGGGCTTCCCCTTGGAGCGATCGCTTGGGTCAAGTGGTCAGTTCCCTCAACCTTACCCTATCTCAACAACCGAATACGGGTCCCTATAGCTGTCCTTTTGACGATGAAGGGACACCCACCCGACCCCTATTATTAATTCGCGAAGGACAATTGCAACAATTTTATGGCGATCGCACCATTGGGCGACTACTGGGAACAGGCAGTACAGGGAATGGATTTCGTCCCAGCTTAGGCAGTTATCCCACCCCAGGTTTAGTCAATATCATGGTGCAACCCGGTAAAGGCTCATTGAGAGACTTACTGATGCAACTCGATGATGGATTAGTCATCGACCAAATCCTCGGTGGTGGGGCTGGCATATCTGGAGACTTTTCTGTCAATGTAGATTTAGGGTATCGCGTCTGCAACGGTATGATCATCGGTCGGGTAAAAGACACTATGGTTGCGGGTAACGTCTACACTGCCCTCAAGCAGATTGTTGCTCTGGGTGAAGATGCAGAATGGAATGGTCCGTGTTATACCCCCTCTTTAATTTTAGAAGGACTCTCAGTCACTGCATCTGAGCAAACCTCTATTTTGATTTAGCTCGTTAGGAGATGAGGGGGTGATGGGGTGATGGGGAGCCGGGGAAGCTGGAGGAGCTGGGGAAGCTGGGGGAGCTGGGGGAGCTGGGGAAGCTGAGGAAGTTAACTCAAAACTCTACCTTACCTATTGCCTATTGCCTATTGCCTATTCCCTATTGCCTATTGCCTATTGCCTATTCCCTGTTCCCTTTTCCCTAACAAATGACAAATGACAAATGACAAATGATCAATCCCATACGTCAATGGTTACTGCCCAAGCGACGTTTGGCGATCGCAGAAGCTTGTTTAATTGGGGTGGTTTCTGCGCTATCCGCCGTGTTACTCCAACACAGTATTGGTTGGCTCGGTTCATGGCGGGTTCAAACTTCTGAACAATTTCCGCCCTTTCTAGTTTTACCCGCTTTCGGACTGGTATTGGGAGCACTGTCTGGATTCTTGGTTGAGTATTTAGCACCCGATGCTTCCGGGAGTGGTATTCCTCAGATTAAAGCCGCACTTGGAGGGTATCCCATCGCTCTAGATTTGCGTTTAGCGCTGGTTAAACTCGTCAGTAGTATTTTAGCGATCGCGGCAGGACTGACCCTGGGACGTCAAGGACCCACAGTTCATATTGGTGCAGCGTTAGCGGCTCAGTTTAGCCGTTGGTTTCCTACCTCTCCGAGCCATCGACGCCAGCTCATTGCGGCGGGTTCAGCGGCGGGTTTAGCGGCGGGGTTTAATACCCCAATCGCGGGTATTTTGTTTGTGGTTGAGGAATTAATCCATGATTTTTCCGGCTTAACGCTAGGAACAGCGATTCTCGCTTCGTTTATCGGTGCGGTGATTTCCCGGATTTTAGGGGGTCGTAGTCTCGACCTGAACCTGGAACTAACTCAAACAACCAGTAGTTTTTCTGCTCCGGAGATTCCCTTTTATTTAATCCTGGGTCTTTTAGCCGGATTACTGGCAACCTTATTTAATCGTGGGATTCTGTTTTCATTGACGCTACAACGCCGCTTTCATGTCTCTTTGGCGGTAAAAATGGGGCTAGCGGGATTAATCTGTGGTTGTGTGGTTTCTCTGTTACCCCCGGATTTTCGCAACAATCGTGGGTTGCGGGAGTTGTTAATTACAGGCGCAGAAAGTTGGCAATTCACTAGCCTCGCTTTAGTAACCTACTTTTTTCTCACCCTAGTTTCTTATGGATCAGGCGCTCCTGGGGGTTTATTTCACCCGTCACTGGTTTTGGGTTCTGCCTTGGGTTATCTGGTGGGCGTTGCTAAATTATCGTTTTTAGGGGTTGGGGAACCGACGACTTACGCCTTGGCAGGGATGGGGGCGTTTTTTAGTGCTGTATCTAAGGTTCCTATAACCGCGATTGTGATCATATTTGAGATTACGGCGGATTTTAATCTAGTTTTACCGTTAATGATCACCTGTGTGGTGTCTTATCTAATTGCCGATCAACTCTCCAAAGGCTCACTTTATCAGCGTCTGTTGGAATGGAGAGGGTATACCTCCCCCACTCAAAAAGTAGACAAGGGTTCATTGGTTGGGTTAACAGCAGAGGATTTGATGCAACGACAGGTAGAAACCTTATCGCTGCACATGACTCTGGATGACGCCTTGCAGATGGTATCTCGTTCGACGCACCAAGGGTTTCCTGTGGTAGATGAAGGGACGCTAGTGGGGATTATTAGTCAATCAGATCTTACACAGGCGACAAAAATGCAAGGCAATCCGCCCCGTTGTCCGTTTCCCGGCACCACACCTCTAGCAGAGATTATGACATCGCACCCGATAACGGTGAAGCCGACAGCGAGTTTAGTCGATGTGCTTTATCTGCTCAACCGTTATCACCTCAGTCGCCTCCCAGTCACTGAAGGGCGGAAGTTATTGGGAATTATTACCCGCAGCGATATTATTCGGGCGGAATTGGATCAGCTTGATAGTAAGACAACTCAGACTAGATCACAATCAGAACCCTCTTATGTAGTTTATCAAACCCGATCGCCAGAAACGGGACGAGGACGGTTATTAGTTCCCATCGCTAATCCCCAAACCGCCCCCATATTAGTCAAACTCGCCGCCGCCATCGCCCGCGATCGCGACTATGAATTGGAATGTCTACAAGTGATTCTCGTCTCCCGCAGCACGTCTCCTGCAGAAACGCCAGTAACAACCACAAAAAGTCGTCGGTTATTACGTCAGGCGGAAAAGTGGGGACGAGATTGGAATATACCCGTTCACACTCAAATACGGGTGAGTCAGGATATTACTCAAGGGATTCTAGACACCATTAAAGAGCGACATATTAATTTGATGATGATGGGGTGGAAAGGCTCAACCTCAACCCCTGGACGCATTTTTGGCGGGGTAGTGGATGCAGTGATTCGACAAGCGCCCTGTGATGTGATGGTCGTTAAATTGGGTGAAATGATGCATCCGCCTTATATCCCTCCCTTCTTTCAGCGTTGGTTGATTCCCATCGCAGGCGGTCCGAATTCGCAACGCGCTTTGGAATTTCTGCCAGCGTTAATTCCCTTAAGTAGTAAGCCACCCGATATTCGATTATGCCAAGTCTTTGATCCAGAAGATACGATTATGGATACAACCGCGATAGAAGAAGCTAGCGACTTTTTAAAGAAACAAACCGAGGGTCGGATTCGCCGGATTCCTATTCGTGCCAGTGAGGTTTCTGATGCGGTGGTTTATATCGCTAATAACCAATTATGCGATGTCGTGGTTTTAGGCGCAAGTCGGGAAGGGCTATTACAGCTCATGATTCAGGAGAATATACCGGAAGCGATCGCGCGGCGGGTTAAGAGTACTGTTATTTTAGTTCGCAGTGCGACATAATATGTCCACCTACTTAAAAGATTAGATTCCATCGACGGGTATTATAGAACGGGAAACAAACAATAAATGTCACCAATTCGTTATGGTACAAATCATTCAATCCCAAGATATAGACTTGCGTTATCTCCTAGAAAACTATAGACTCCAATTGGTTGAAGACAACCAATTTTTTACCGAGTGGCAGGAAGATTTACCCGAGCTATCTGATTCCGACAAACAACAATTAGACAAAGTAAAAGCGGGTTATCTCAATCTGCTTAACTATCCCCCCTTACTAGAGGATGGGGTGAGAATGGCTGTCTTAGACCCTATTCTCTTCATTGGTGATTTTTATCTGGCTCCCTTTTACGTTAAATCCGAACAATCCATTGATATTGTCGAGGAAGATGATGTCGTAATTATCAGGGGAAGAATTGATACATTAGTCTTAAAAAACCAGCTTTGGGTCATGGTTATCGAGTCGAAACGAGCCTCCTATTCCATTGAAGCCGGACTTGCCCAAATGTTGGCGTATATGCTAGGAAATCCCAATCCAGAAAAACCTAGCTATGGCATGATTACCAGTGGAGGAACGTTCATATTTGTCAAATGTGTTCAGGAAGACTATCCCAAATACGCGACATCAAACTTGTTAGCCACTCGCAACCCTGGAGATTTGTACAGCGTTCTCAAAATTTTGAAGCGCTTAAGTCAAATTGTAATTAGGGATTTTTGAATAAATGTTCAAGATAAAAAGTCTAGATAAAGTCCTGAAACCTTTTATTAGCTTACCATTGATGAAACTATATTGACTTTGTAATCCAGACAATCCAGTCCGCGCAGGCGGACTTTTTTTGTGTAGCAGCGACTTCCAGTCCCCAGGATTCCCGTTATTTTTTCCAAGGAAGCTTTGTCCCCATCTCAGTTAGCGCTGAGAAGACTAAATAGAGGATGAGAAAGCTAACACCTGCTAGAAAAATAACTAAATCATTATCCATAATTGGAACCTAGACCGTTAAATTAAATGAGTCCTTAATTGCATAAGGGCGCAAGCCTTGCACCCCTACATTTTGGTGTGCGATTCGTAATTGAGAACCGCTATACTTATGTAGATGTAACTTCTCCAATAAAATTATTCAACGTTTTTTCTTCGACCCAGAAGATCTGCTGCTACTACTACCAAAACCAGAGGAACGATTTCGGGATGAACTTGGCTTAGGTTTTGATTGGCTAGACTGTCTTAAATTACTACTCCCGTAACCCGAACCCGTGGTTCTGCTACTTGATGAAGACGGGGAGGAACTTGTTGAGGAACCTGTCGATGGTGGTGCAGATTGAGTGGTTGTAGCTGGATTCGTTGTTCCCGGTGAAGCTTGAGGCGTTGTTGATTTATCCGTTGGTGTTGATGGGGTTGTACTGGATGAATTCGTGGATGCGGGTGAGGTTCTCGGAGTTGTGGTTTGACTCGTGGTTGACTTCCGCAAGACTCCTGATGTACGTAACTGATTGTTCCGCACTACAGGCGGTGGTGTATTGTGGTTGCTTTGATATTTAGCTACCGCTTGGTCATAACTTGAGGCATGATAACCACTATGCAGCACTTGACCGGATTGATAGGGGGGTGGAATATAGTATCGAGGAGAATAAAAGTCCAGTTCAATCTCAATCTCTCCATTACTCTCAAAGGGTTGCCAATAGGTTGATTCCTCACGCACAATTACCATTTCATTGTTCCCGGCGGGTTCAGTAACGGCGTGGATATATTCAATCTGAAACTCTGGACTCAAATGCAACACGGCTTGGTTATTCTGCATTTGTAGATAACTTTGTTCCCCAGCGTTGAGTTCCTCTGGCGTCAGAGGTATCATTTGCGGGTTCGTGGTACTGTAAACCGGGGGCGTGGAGTTCATTAAAAATAAAGTATACTGCCCATTGGCGTCATTGTAGGTCACTTGCTGGAGAGGATACTTCCCATCTGTGAGTCGAGTCTGAGACGATACAGTGTTGGTGTTCTGTTGTCCTACAGGCTGAGAATAGTTAGTTGCATCCTGACAAGCCAGTGTTGTCCAACACAGCGTTACACTGAGAAGCACGGGAGTAAATTTGCGGAACGTTCGACGTCAACTACCGCACACCAACCCTTAGGGGTATGGTGTGGGCTTGAAAAAGCCTGTTGACCAGACGGCTCACCTCGACTTCGCTCGGTGAGCGGAGCCGAACCGAGCAGCCGTTAAGACTAAGAGTTAACGTTCGTACCAAGGGATGCGTGCCAGTTCCTTGCTCTACAACTGGGTAATTAAACAGGTCATTCGGAAAAGCCAGTGTTACTCAGAAAGTACCGGGTCTTAACACCGTCGAGGCAAACTTTACCAAGAAATTGAGAGATGCAGTAATGCGTGTTTTCGTTCTAGATAAAAACCTGAAACCTCTTGACCCTTGTCATCCAGCAAGGGCTAGAGAACTACTCTCGCAAGAGAGGGCTAAGGTATTTAAGCGCTATCCATTCACTATTGTTTTGCAAGACAGAGCCGAGTCAGAGTCTGTTACTCATCCGCACCGAATTAAAATAGACCCTGGCAGCAAGACAACGGGTATTGCGGTTGTTCAAGAGAAAACAGGACGTGTAACAAGCGCTTTTGAAATCTCACACCGAGGGCAACAGGTTAAAGATTCCCTTGAATCCCGCAGATCATTAAGGAGGGGGCGACGCAATCGCAAAACTCGTTACCGCAAACCCCGCTTCCTGAACAGAACCCGTAAAAATGGATGGCTACCACCATCCCTTGAGAGTCGAATTGCCAATATTGAAACTTGGGTGAGGCGAATCAGAAAACTTTGCCCAGTTACCACAATCTCTCAAGAGCTAGTCAGGTTCGATTTGCAGCATATCCAAAACCCTGAAATTAACGGGGTTGAGTACCAACGAGGTGAACTGTTTGGTTTTGAGGTCAAAGAGTATTTACTCGCCAAATGGGAAAGAAAATGCGCTTACTGTGGCGTTAAAAATGTCCCCTTCGAGATTGAACATATAATTGCTAGAAGTAAGGGAGGTTCCAATAGAGTCAGTAATCTCTGCCTTAGTTGTCATTCCTGCAACCAAGCTAAGGGGAACAAACCCGTTGAAGAATTCCTGAAAAAGAAACCAGAAGTCCTCAAGCGGGTATTAGCTCAAGCCAAAGCACCTCTTAAAGATGCCGCAGCCGTTAATGCTACCCGTTGGGAACTGTATCGAAGGCTTCAGTCAACTGGTTTGCCAGTAGAGGTAGGTTCTGGAGGTCGAACAAAGTTCAACCGTAAAACGAAAGGCATCGAAAAAACTCATTGGACTGATGCAGCTTGTGTTGGTACTTCAACGCCTAAAAAACTTCTTCTTAACGGAATTAAACCTTTGAGCGTTAAAGCCAAAGGTCACGGAAAAAGACAACGTTGCGGAACCAATAAATTTGGGTTCCCAATTCGTCATGCTCCGCGAAAGAAATTCTTCATGGGTTTCCAAACTGGAGACTTGGTTGAAGCTAATGTTTTAACTGGAAAGTATGCAGGAGCCTACAGGGGTCGAATAGCGATTCGATTCAAACCAAGCTTCAAGTTAACCACAGGAAGTCAAAAATTCGACGTGCATCCAAAATATCTGAAAACAATTCATAGAGCTGACGGATATGAATATGCATTCTAAACACAAGGATTCGCTGTCACTCAATTTATTTGTTGGCGGCAATTCCCCAGACGCTGACCTTTCAGGTACAGGCGTCCGCCCCCTTGCCGCATTTAAGGTGGCGTACTCATAACCGCTCCTAAATAATTTTTCATGGATACTATTGTAACTTGTAGTATTTAAGGACTGTTTAAACCGGACGCCTGGGGGTCAGTCTCTGTCTATTACTCAGAATTAGGTCTTGGATTATATGTGCGATCGCGAGTGTCGTTACATTTCTTAACCAACGTCACCTGTCCCCAATCCTGATAATTTCTTGACAACAAGACACCTATAGTATCCTGATTTCGGGTCAGGCGTCCAGAATAGTGAAGAGAAAACGGATGAAAGAGTAATCGCAATCCTCACATCGATCTAGCAATTTGTAGGAAAAAATGAATAAACGACTATTGAGTGTCAGCCTCCTGTTCCCTATTTTACTGCTTGAGGCAGGTCACAGTTCAGCGCATTCTGGAAGCACAGCAAATCAAGCATTCGTATTTTCCAGACTTAGCCCGAGAACGTCTCAGGTTACACTCGATAGGCAAGAGTCTCCCCCATTTTTCCTGGCTGCTAGGAAAGAAAAACCCAAAACCTGTCGGTGGGCGGGTTATTGTGACGACGAGGATAACCAGGATAATGCGACAAGTGCGATCGCGTGGCGAGATGCCCTGTCTTTCAACGACAATAGAATCAGGACGATGAGGACTTATGGGACTAGATCTACCGAGATTTTATAAAGCGTGCAATCCAAGCAAGCCCTTAACCGTAGGGGAAGTTGAAGATCAGCAGTATTATATTGATTTTTCCCCGGTGAGAGGGAATCGAATTATTCAGTCATTGCAACGCACCATTGCCTTAATTTCACCCGATGAACCCACTTGCCAACTGTTTACAGGTCATATTGGCTGCGGGAAGTCCACCGAATTGCTACGACTCAAAGCC
Organism: Coleofasciculus sp. A1-SPW-01; assembly: GCF_040217205.1. Lineage (NCBI taxonomy): Bacteria > Bacillati > Cyanobacteriota > Cyanophyceae > Coleofasciculales > Coleofasciculaceae > Coleofasciculus > Coleofasciculus sp. A1-SPW-01. Next base: position 12,054 of record NZ_JAVJNP010000174.1, read on the forward strand.
GAGTTAGAAAAGCAGGGCTACTATGTAGTTTACTTTGAGTCTTCCCAAGACTTAGATATGGCGGATGTCGATATTACGGATATTCTCCTCAGTGTAGCGGGTCGGGTCAGTGAAAGTTTAGAAGGGATTAAAATTAAACTGAAACCCGGTTATTTTGCCAATTTGTTTAGTGAGATTGCCGACTTTCTGCAAACGCCGATTGAACTAAATGCCGAAGCAGAACTCTCGATTGGCATTGGTAAAATTACCGCCAAAACCAAAGAAAGTCCCAAACTCCGCCGCCGCTTACGGGAATATCTAGAACCCCGCACCAGTGGTATTTTAGAATCAATTAACACCGAACTATTAGGACTGGCAACCACGGAACTGCGGCGACGGGGAAAGGCTGGACTGGTGGTGATTGTCGATAATTTGGATCGGGTAGATAATCGTCCGCTTCCCTCGGAACGCTTACAACCTGAATATTTATTTATTGACCGAGGCGACCAATTACGGAAACTGAATTGTCATGTCGTTTATACCCTTCCGTTATCATTAACCTTTTCCAATGATGTGGAAATTCTGAAAAATCGGTTAGGGGGTGGATTACCGCCGACAATTTTACCCATGGTTCCTGTGCGCGAACGGGATGGATCAGAATGTAAAGAAGGGATGGATTTGTTGCGGCAAATGGTCTTAGTGAGAGCATTTCCGCACTATACTCCAGCACAACGATTCGCCTTACTTCCCGAAGTCTTTGATAATACTGAAACCTTAGATCGTCTCTGTCAAATCAGCGGTGGGCATCTGCGGAACTTACTGGGACTTCTATTTGGCTGTTTGCGACAAATGGACCCGCCGATTTCGCGGGATTGTCTAGAAGGCGTAATTCGCGAAAGTCGGGATTACCTCACCTCATCCATTGATGATGAGGAGTGGGAGTTACTGTTTCAGGTGGTACAACAACAGACAGTGAAAGGAGACGTGGAATACACCACTCTGCTGCGTAGCATGTTCGTCTATGAATACCGCGATCGCTATGGGAATTGGTTTTCCATCAATCCGGCGCTGGAAGAGACACAGAAGTTTCAAGACTGGTTGAGAGAAAACACCTAAAATGGCTGTTGCTGTAATCCTGGTTAACAGTAATTGTAGGGGCGGGTTTAGGGATTCAATGATTAGACAACACCGCAAATAATACAACAAAACCCGCCCTATCCCCACCACCAGATAACAAAATCTACCCTAATATTCCACGCGATCGCACGCCAATCCTCCCCATCCTGTAGGGGCGGGTTTAGGAATTCAATGATGATACACACCGCAAACAAAACAACGAAACCCGCCCTATCCCCACCACCAAACCACGAAATCTATCCTAATATTCCACGCGATCGCACGCCAATCCTCCCCATCCTGTAGGGGCGGGTTTAGGGATTCAATCATCAGACAACACCCCCAACAATACAACAAAACCCGCCCTATCCCCACCACCAAACCACGAAATCTATCCTAATATTCCACGCGATCGCACGCCAATCCTCCCCATCCTGTAGGGGCGGGTTTAGGAATTCAATGATGATACACACCGCAAACAAAACAACAAAACCCGCCCTATCCCCACCACCAGATAACGAAATCCCGCCTAATATTCCACGCGATCGCACTAATCTTTCACGCGATCGCACACCAATCATCTACCCCATCCTGTAGGGGCGGGTTTAGGAATTCAATGATGATACACACCGCAAACAAAACAACGAAACCCGCCCTTCTCCACCACCAGATAACGAAATCTATCCTAATCTTTCACGCGATCGCACGCCAATCCTCCCCATCCTGTAGGGGCGGGTTTAGGGATTCAATCATGAGACAACACCGCAAACAAAACAACGAAACCCGCCCTTCCCCACCGCCAAACCACGAAATATTCCACGCGATCGCATCCATTAATCGAATGTTATTGGTGGCGCAGGGCGGGTTTTGTATGAAGGTTATTGGTTTTCCTGTCAATTTTGTGCCTAAACCCGCCCCTACAGATTAATCGAATGTTTGCGGTGATGCAGGGCGGGTTTTGTATGAATATTATTGGTTTTCCTGTCAATTTTGTGCCTAAACCCGCCCCTACAGATTAATCGAATCTTATTGGTGATGCAGGGCGGGTTTTGTATGAAGGTTATTGGTTTTTCCTTCAATTTTGTGCCTAAACCCGCCCCTACAGATTAATCGAATCTTATTGGTGGCGCAGGGCGGGTTTTGTATAAAGGTTATTGGTTTTCCTGTCAATTTTGTGCCTAAACCCGCCCCTACATTAGATTTATCTTCGATTTGTATGCAAGGCTAAATTTTTAATGGTTCCATCCCATTCTTTAGAACCACTAGGATGCAATTCGTCTTCTTCCCAGGCTATGGGATTATTCACAATATATTCACGAATTGCGGTTAATGATTGTTCATTGCGGATAATATGTTCATAATAGCCACGTTGCCACACGGGGACACCCCTCTGGCGACGATTTTTATTAATGCGGCGTGCAGAAAAGGTTTTGAATCCCCGGATAATCTCTGGCAAGCCATGGTATTTTTGATCAGTAGTATCCGCTGTCAATATCAGAATGCCATGGAGATGATTGGGCATGATCACAAATTCATCTAATTTTAAATTAGGATGATAGTGAAGCAAATTTTGCCAATGTAAATAGACAAATTTGCCGGAATCGCTTAACTGCATTTGACTATCGATGATTTCACCTAACAGGGTTTGGCGTTGGCAAGTACAAATGGTAATAAAATAAAATCCCGGTTGTGTATAATCATAATCTTTAAGGCGGATTGAACGTCGATGATGTTGATCCAGATTGTATTTCATGATCAGATCGCACGAGGTTTTCCTTTGACAAAACGTGTAGGGGCGGGTTTAGGAATTTAATGATCAGACACACCTCAAACAATACAACAAAACCCGCCCTATCCCCACCACCAAACCACGAAATATTTCACGCGATCGCACACCAATCATCTACCCCATCATGTAGGGGCGGGTTTAGGGATTCAATCATCACACACACCGCAAACAAAACAACGAAACCCGCCCTATCCCCACCACCAGATCGCGAAATCTATCCTAATTTTCACGCGATCGCACGCCAATCATCCCCATCCTGTAGGGGCGGGTTTAGGGATTAAATCATCAGACAACACCCCCAACAAAACAACGAAACCCGCCCTTCCCCACCACCAAACCACGAAACCTATCCTAATCTTTCACGCGATCGCATCCATTAATCGAATGTTATTGGTGACGCAGGGCGGGTTTTGTATGAATGTTATTGGTTTTCCCGTCAATTTTGTCCCTAAACCCGCCCCTACATGTTCATTTATTGAAAAATTCCACCTTTCTCGATAAATTCTGGGATAATTAAACGATGCCATTCTAGTTTTATCAACTCCGTATTACCAAATTTCTGATCCAAGACATCCACCGAACTGGTATTTTCCGTGATGATGCCAACCAGAATTCGGATTGAACCGATGTGACTACAAATCAAAATATTATTCACCTCACTCGTTTGCGTAACCTGAGCTAGCTCAATCAAAAACGAGAAAATCCGTTGGGCTAATTGGGCATAACTTTCACCATTTTCTGGCGCATAGTTTAAATTACCAGCCGCATATTCGGGAATAAATCGGAGTTTACCGCCTTCTAATACGCCCAAATTACGTTCATTTAGTCGCTTATCTTTGTGGATACTGCCCACGCTAATATTGCCGCTATTTATAGCAATATCTAACGTTTTATAGGCGCGTTTTAATCCAGATGCAAAGGCTAAACTGTACTCTGGATCAAGTTTAGTTCCTAATACCCTGGCTTGTGCTTCACCTTGCGGCGTTAAGTCTACATCTTTAGAACCCGCAATTCGCTTTTCGGCATTGACGGTGCTTTGGGCATGGCGGACTATGTGTAAAGTTACCGGAGTTGATAGAATAAAGGGGTGCTTGAGGTGTTGGCGGATGTCTTGCCAACTGAGAATTTTGTCATTTGTCATGCGTTACTTGTCCTTTGAGGCAATCGGGAACAGGGAACGGGGAACACCTCATTTTAATGTATATCAATCAGTTTAGCTGATCAGCGTCATACTACTCTTGACCATTTAAGTTAACGTCTTACACAAAATTAATACAGTATAAGATACTCGATTCGACGACTAATTATGCGAGACATTATCAAAAAAATCCGCCCATTTTCTTTGAAAACGGTTTTCATTGTTCCCTTCGTTTTACAAATTGTTACCGCTGTGGGATTAGTTGGATATTTGTCCTATCGCAGTGGGCAAAAATCTGTTGAAGATATGGCAAATCAATTACTTGAAGAAACCAGCCAACGAGTCAGCGATCGCGTCAACAGTTATTTGCAGCAATCTTATCAATTTGTTACTCTAAATCGATTAGCGGTTGAACAAGGAGATTTAGATCCAACCGATATTGATCAAGTTTACTGGCGACTCTGGCGGCAAATTCAAGTATCTGATTTTTTTATTACTGCACTAACCTATACCAGTCCTGTCGGAACGTATATTGGGGTGGGACAGGATAAGTTTGGTCTGGCTTTTCCTGAAGGTTCCTATATTAAAGGTGAGTTAAAAGGGACTGCTCCAGGAACACGAATTCATTCCCTACTTGATGAATCGGGTAAGGTGATTCAAATCCTAGCCACCCTACCCAACTGGGACCCTAGAGAACGACCCTGGTATCAAGAAACGATTCAGAACAATACACTAATTTGGACAGACATTTATCCCTTTGTTGGAATACCTGTTGCAGCGATCAATCTGTCTACTCCTGTTTATAAACATGGGCAATTTCAAGGAATTTTTGATAGTGTTTTTATTCTTTCTTATATTAGTTCTTTCTTGGGGGAATTGGGTGTTTCTACCTCTGGACAGGTATTTATTATAGAACGTTCTGGGGATTTGGTCGCCACCTCAACGGAAGAACGGGCTTTTGTCAAAAATATTCAGGGCAAACAACTAATCCGACTCAAAGCCACTAAAAGCCGTGATCAGTTAACGCGGACGACGATGCAAGCTTTACTCAATCAAGACGATAATCTGGCATCAATTCAAAACGCAAATTTTACCTTTATTGGTGATAATTCTATCCCAACCTTATCCCAACGCCATTTTGTTCACGTTGAACCCTATAAAAATGACTATGGCTTGGATTGGTTGATTGTTACTGTTGTGCCAGAGTCGGACTTTATGGCGCAAATTAATGCCAATATCCGCACCACAATTATCCTTTGTATCGCTACTCTCATTATTGCCACAGGATTGGGTATTATCACTGCCCGTTGGGTGACTCAACCGCTACTTAAATTAAACCAATCTGCCCAAAAACTGACTCAAGGAGAATGGGACAACCCTATTGTAATCCAGCGCCACGATGAAGTCGGAGAATTGGCAAACTCCTTTGCTCAGATGGCAACTCAACTACAAACCTCGTTTACTGAACTTCAGACTCTAAATACAGCATTAACTGAGAGTGAAAACCGCCTGAATCAAATCCTAGAAGCGATTCCGGTTGGTATATCCGTTCATGATGTTAGCGGACAAATTATCTACGCCAACCAGACATCAAAGCAATTACTGGGGATCGACACCTTACCGGAAGCGACAACCGCCGACTTATCAGAAACGTTTCACGTTTATCAGGCGGAAAGCGAAGAATTGTATCCTGTAGAACAAACGCCTCTGGTTCGGGCATTTCAGGGTGAAAAAGTGAAAGTTGATGATATGGAAATTCGCTTACCCGATCGCAGGATTCTGCTGGAAGTCTATGGCACCCCAATCTGGAATGAAACCGGAACCATTGTCGCCGCGATCGCCACATTTTCCGATATCACGGAACGTAAGCAAACGGAGCAGATTTTAGCCGACTATAACCGCACCTTAGCCACTCAAGTTCGCGAACGAACAGTAGAACTCAATGAAGCCCAACGCCTCGCTCATTTGGGCAGCTGGTCATTCGATGTGGATAGTAAAAAAATTAGTTGGTCGGATGAAATTTTCCGAATTTATGGACGTGATCTGAGTCAGAGTGAACCTAGCTACGAAGCGCTTGTGCAACAAATCCATCCTGATGATGTTGCCCAGTTTCAGCACCAGGTAGAAGCCGCAATGACTCAAGGAAAATCTTACGAACATGAACTGCGAATTTTCCTAAGTGATGGTTCAATGCGGTATGTTTTGGGCAAGGGAGAAGCCATATTGAATTCATCCGGACAGGTGGTTCAACTGTTTGGCACAGTACAGGATATTAGCGATCGCAAATTGATCGAGGAACAATTACGAGAGAGTGAAGAAAAATTCCGCCAACTGGCAGAAAACATCCAAGATGTTTTCTTTATTCTCTCCCACACCGGAGAAATGCTCTATATTAACCCCGCCTACGAACAAATTTGGCAGAGAACTCGCCAAAGTTTATATGATAATCCTCGTTCTTGGTTAGACTCGGTTTTCCCAGAGGACTATCCGTCAACGGTTGCTGCGATGGAACGACAATTACAGGATGCGACTGAGTTTGATCACCTCTATCGGATTACTCGACCCAATGGAGAAATCCGGTGGATTCGCGCCCGTTCGTTCCCGGTTCCTCATCAAAAGACTTACCGCTTTGTCGGGATTGCTGAAGATATTACCGATCGCAAACAAATCGAACTGGCGTTAACAGAAGCCAAAGACGCGGCTGAAACAGCGAACCGGGCGAAAAGTACGTTCCTGGCGAATATGAGTCACGAATTGCGAACCCCCTTGAACGCGATTATGGGGTTTACTCAATTGATGCAGCGCAGCAGTACGTTTCCGGCTGACTATCAAGAGAATGTTGAGATTATTTACCGCAATAGCGAACATCTGCTGACGCTGATTAACCAGGTGTTAGATTTATCCAAAATTGAAGCCGGACGGATCACCCTAAATGAAACCGTTTTTGACCTGTATGCCTTATTACAGGATGTGGAAATCCTGTTCCGAATCAAGGCAAGGGAACAAGGATTACAGCTACTCTTTGATTATTCCAGTCAGCTTCCTGAATATGTGCAAAATGATGCAGTAAAACTGCGCCAAGTTTTAATTAATTTACTCGCGAATGCCTTTAAATTTACCCAGTCAGGGGCGATATCGGTGAGAGTTTCAAGGGTTACTGATACCAGAGAAACTCCCACCACCAAGGAACCCGATGAGATCACCCTCCAGTTTGAAATTGAAGATACAGGGGCGGGAATGGCGGCGGAGGAATTAGAGGATATCTTTGATTCGTTTATTCAAAGTCAAACCGGGAAGCAGCATCAGGAAGGAACGGGGTTAGGGTTATCGATTAGTCGTGAATTTGTCCGACTCATGGGCGGTGATCTGACAGTGGCGTCTCAAGTGGGACAAGGTACAGTTTTTAGGTTTGAGATTAGGGTTAAATTAGCAGACGCCAGCCAAGTTCCTACCTTAAAACCGAAACGGCGTATTATTGCTTTAGAACCGAACCAACCCTGTTATCGAATTCTAATTGTTGACGATCGCGTGGATAACCGCAAACTGTTGATCCAACTCCTCAATCCCCTGGGATTTCTCCTCCAAGAAGCGACGAATGGCAAAGACGCGATCGCGATTTGGCAGAATTGGCAACCTCATCTCATCTTTATGGATATGCGGATGCCGATTATGGATGGGTATGAAGCCACCCAACAGATTAAAGCCACCACTCAAGGTCAAGCCACGGTGATTATTGCCGTCACCGCTAGCAGTCTCGACTCCGAGAAGGCAATTATCCTCTCCATGGGGTGTGATGGATTTATCCGCAAACCCTTCCGGGATGTGGAGATTTTTGACGCGATTCACCAGCATTTGGGTGTGAACTATGTTTATGACGATACAACAGCATCAACTCCACTCAGCCAAACCCCAGCCCATTCCTTAACCCCAGACTCTCTAGCTGTCTTACCCGCCGATTGGTTACAGGCTTTTCGTCAAGCGACAATATTGGGTGATATTGATTTGATGCTGAGTCTGATTGAGGAAATTCGCACCCCTCACGAATCCCTTGCTAACGCCTTGACTGAGTTGACGAATCGGTTTGAGTTGGAGAAGCTGTTAACCTTAACCGAAATTAATTAGATTCACCCCACGCCCAGAAACTGTAGGGGGGCAAAGACTTCATCCGTGTCAACTTAAGCGCCAAAAGCAGGGGCGACGGGGGGATCAGGGGGACTATCGGAGAATTGAGATAAGCTTACGCTACTCCAGATCCCCGACTTCTTTGTTGAAACCCTGATTATCCCAAATAAATTGGATTCAGAAGTCGGGGATCTACCAGACGGTTACTTCTATCAACAAGGGGGGAGTTAACAAAAATTTACAGAATCTTCACACTAGGGGCTGCTTTGTAAAGATTTGACAAAGATTTGCGCCAATCTCCTCCAATATCTGCGGTCTAGTTGAGTGTGATGTCCGATTGAGTTAATATAAATTAAGAAAATATCAATGAACACTGAAAAAAAAATAATAGTATATCAGCTAGTAAATTTAGATACCCAGCAATCAGTCGAATGACCAACTACTTATTGTCGCGTTCAAAGACGCCAGTTTCCAAAAACAGCCAACTCAAAGAAACAATCTTAATCGTTGATGACTCTCCCGATAATTTAAGTATATTACGAAATGTTTTAACAGAACAAGGATATAACGTCAGAGTATCCCTGAATGGGCGACAGACACTTCAGTCTGTGAATATTATGCAGCCTGATTTAATTTTACTCGATATTTTAATGCCCGACATGGATGGATATCAAGTCTGTCAACAGTTAAAAGCCAATCCGGAAACTCAAGCCATTCCGATCATTTTTATCAGCGCCCTCAAAGAAACCTTTGATAAAGTCAAAGCCTTTGAGATTGGGGCGGCTGACTACATCAGTAAACCGATTGAAACCCAAGAAGTTTTAGCCCGAATCGAACATCAGTTACACATCTTACGATTACAACGGCAACTGAAGCAAGAAAATGCCCGGTTAAGCCAGGAAATCCAAGACCGCCAAAACACTGAAGCCAAACTGCGTATAAGTGAAGCGTCTCTGCTGCAAGCCCAAAGAATTGCCCAAATCGGGAGTTGGGAATTTGATGTCCGCACTCGCCATGTTACTTGCTCAAGAGAAAAATATTGCATCTTTGGACTTGATCCCAATTCGTCAGCGATTACCTACGAGGATATTATCCAACGCATTCATCCGGATGATCAACCCCTATTTGAAGAAACCGTCCAGGATGCGATCGCCTCAGGACAACCTTACAATATCGAGTTTCGAGTTATCCGCCCCAATGGGCAAATTCGCTATCTTGAATTTAGAGGAGAAGCACTTCTCAATGATCAAGGTAAAGTGATTCAACTCTTCGGTATTTCCGTGGATATGACCGAACGCAAACGACGACAACAAGCGTTGCGATTAATCGTAGAAGGAACCGCAGCCACAACGGGTGATACCTTTATGAGTTCCTGTGCGCGTTATTTAGCACAAGTTCTCCAAGTTCGTTACGCCTTAATTGCGACATTTGCCAATCCTGCGGGTACGCGAGTTCGCACATTATCCTATTGGACAGGTGAAAATTGGCATGAAAACATTGAGTATGATTTGAAAGATACCCCCTGTGAAGATATGTTGCTGGGTAAGGCTTGCCACTATCCTAAAAACTTGCAACAACTGTTTCCTAAGGATCGCATTTTACAAGAAATTAATGCTCACAGTTACTTTGGCAGTCCGTTGAAAGACTCTGACGGCAATGTCATCGGTTTTCTAGCCGTGTTAGACGAGAAACCAATGCCGTTAACCGTTGAAAAACGGATGATTTTACAAATATTTATCGCCCGTGCTGGGGTAGAACTGGAACGCCTGCACGCTGAAGCAGAATTGCAACAATCGGAAGCACGAGAACGGCAAAAAGCACGAGAATTGAAACTGACGCTATCGGAATTACAACAAACGCAATCTCAACTGATTCAATCCAAAAAAATGTCAAGTTTGGGACAAATGGTTGCTGGAGTTGCCCACGAAATTAACAATCCAGCTACTTTTATTGCTGGGAATATCCCAATCGCTCACCAATATTTTAATGACTTAATCAAATTAATCAAACTTTACCAGGATGTTTGCCCGAATCATCATTCCGAGATTCAAGCTTGTCTTGAAGGCATTGAATTAGAGTTCTTACAAGCGGATTTTCCGCAAATCATTCACTCTATGAATGTCGGTGTGAATCGAATTCATCAGATTGTTACTTCACTGCGGCGCTTTTCTGGGCTAGATGAAGCCGAACTGAAAGCCGTGAATATTCATGAGGGGATTGATACAACGCTGGTTTTGATGGAACACCGATTGCGTGCAACCAATATTAAAGTGATTAAAGAGTATAGTCAAATTCCCTTGCTTACCTGTTACGCCAGTCAATTAAATCAAGTCGTTATGATGTTGATTGAAAATGCGATTGATGCGTTACAAACCGATAGCAAATTTCACAATTTAAAATTAAGATTGGTTCCCACAATTACAGTTAGCACCGAACTCAGGCAAAGTAAGACGAAAGCAGGGGAAGCAGGGGAAACAGGGGAAGCAGGGGAAGCAGGGGAAGCAGGGGGAGAAAAAATTAAACTTAGAGCTTATCCGAGCAGTATTGAGAGTCAAGGGTTTTCAAGTGCTATTCCTGCTGCCCCGCAGGTTGTCGTGATTCGGATTTCTGATAATGGAATCGGTATGAGTGAGGAGATACAAGAAAAAATATTTGACCCGTTTTTTACGACTAAACCTGTGGGAAGTGGTACAGGTTTGGGGTTAGCGATTAGCCACCAGATTATCGTGGACAAACATAAGGGTAATATTCTGTGTTTTTCTGTACCGGATCAAGGAACCGAGTTTATCTTAGAAATTCCCTTATAGCAGTAGACACATCGATTAGGACTTTCGGCACCATTGTAGAGACGCGCCATGGCGCGTCTCTACATAAATGATGTGTCCTAACTTAGAAACCTGAAATATGCTGTATCTAATAATCTACGATTATGCTTTCAGTGAGGTATTTCAAGGGTTAGGAGGATTTATGCTTTTTGATAGAGAAAGCAGGCAAAGTTTAGCAGTTCTTTCCGTTTTTCTTCGGACAAATGATTGATCATAAAAGTTACTTTATCGGCTGTGGTGAGCCATTGTTTGGTTTGGGCTTGCCAAACAACAATAAATTGCTGAGTGGAAAGGGGACAAAGGGCAGTTGTTTCCCCAGTTTCGTTGATAAATTCTACTTCAAAGTGGTTTTCATCTAGACATTCAACAATTGTGCCTTGATTGCCAATAAATAGATTGTGTTCTGGCAGGTTTACCAGCAATTCTATAATATCAAGGATTTCTGGTTTAATCATGATCTTTTTTTAATAAAAATAGTGACTAATCGAGCTTGTTTAGAGTTTTCGGGAATTAACCAACCTGTCCGCACAGTTTCGATTTGTTGGGGTTCGATTCCTTGAATATCGAGATCGACTTGGTATCTTGTGCCATACTGATCTTGGTTTTGGGGGATAGCTTCAGCATCAAGAACTTTTTGATTAATTTGTTCGAGTAAGGGTTGATAATTGTCTTTAGTATAGCCTAAGTGTTGAGCAAACATTAAGGCTTTGTTTTTGCCTTTGGGGTTTTCTGGATCTAGGGCATAATTGGTTAGTTTACGAGGATCGATAACTATTTCATCGACCAGTTCTCTTAGTTTCAATGGTTTTTCCTCTTTTAATCCCTTTAACAAACATAACTTTACCTCATGACAAATTTACTAATGATAAACTCTCTTCTGATGCCACTCAGAAGGATAGGGGGTCATAGGAGCGATCGCGCGATCGCACAGTTATTCTTCGGTTTCTGGTGATTTTAAGTATAAGGGGGATGAGACAGAGGGGTTGACATCTGGAGAAGATTCTGGAATAATTTTATCCCAAAATCCTGTTCCTCCAAGACTGGCAGATACCACGCCAGCGACGATGCCAACTACCCCTAAAATCCCAACAACCATCGCCCAACGGGGTTTTTTGCCTAATCCAGAAATCACACCCTCTCGCTGTAGTCCCAACAATTTCAACCAATCCAGCACCGACTTGGGGCGTGCTTCGGGTTCGAGTTTCATTCCCGCCAAAATCGCTTTATTAACACGCTGAGAAATTTGAGAATTAATCTGTTTTGGCGGAATTAAATCCGCCTTACCCTTTTGGCGATCGCTAGAGGTGGGGGGTAGCTTCCCGGTTAAAAGTACATACAGCGTTGCAGCCAGAGAATAGACATCTGTAAACGTTCCGCGCGATCGCGTCTTCGACTTGAGTTCAATCGGGGCAAAAACTTCATCTTGCCATCCCAAAGTTAAGGGATACTCAAATTTCCCGCCTAGGTCAAAATCAATCAGTACCGCCTGATATTGACCCGCTCTCACCATAATATTGGCAGGTTTTACATTCTGATGCAGCAATCCCTGCTGATGGGCGGCAATCAGCGCTTCCCCCATCTGCTGGATATAACTCAACGCTTCCTTTTCGGGTAACACTCGTTGAGACAGGTTCCCTAGACTCTTTCCCCGAATGTACTCCATCGCCAGACAAAAAAACTGTCCTTCAACGAACGTCTTGTACACCTTGACGACATGAGGATGCCGACAGCCTTCTAGCCGCCGCGCTTCATTGACAAACTTACATTTGAGACTTTCTCGACGTAAAGGAGTTAGCTTTTTGAGTCGATCCTCATTCAGCGTTTTGATGACCAGTTCGTTTCCTTGTGCGTCTGTCGCTAGGTAGGTAATACTGAAACCCGCCTTGCCTAATGTTTTCTCAATGGTGTATTGACCATTGTGTAGTTTCTGCCCTATTGTCCACGCCATCGCCTGTGCATTTAAACCCTTTGTTCCTATTTTGGCAGATTTGTCATTCGTTATTTGTCATTCGTCATTTGTCATAAGCTGTCATGCATTTAAATTGGGAATGGGTAGCGAGCAAGATGCAAAGCCTTCGGCATGGCTTCGCTTAACGCACTACAAGGATTTTGCCATTCTTGACATTAAGGTTTAAATGCCGAACAGCTTACTCGCTTCGCGAGAAGCAAGCTATGTCATTTGTCATTCGTTTCCCCCAGCTCCCCCCGCTTCCCCAGCTCCCCCTGCTCCTCCTGCTTCCATCTCCCATCCCTACTGCACCAAGGGAATCGCCACGATAAACTGGGTTCCCTTTCCCTCCTGGGAAATACAGCGGATTTGACCCTGATGCTTTTCCACGATGATATTATGGGCGATGGATAACCCTAACCCTGTCCCCTTCCCCGTGGGTTTGGTGGTAAAGAAGGGATCAAATAAGTGATCCTGAGTCGCTTTTGGCATTCCGGGTCCATTATCAGCAATGGTAATCACCGCCCACGGCGTCTGAGAAGCGCGATCGCACTCTGAAAGTATCCCCTGCTTCTGCCAATATTCTCCGCTTTGTACGGCTGTAGAAATCGTAATTTGTCGCGGTTCAGGCTGATTGTCAAAGGCGTCAATCGCATTGGCAATCAGATTCATAAACACTTGATTAAGCTGACTGCCATAACACATCACAGGCGGCAGATCCCCATAATTTTTAATCACCTGAATTTCCGGGCGTTCAGCTTTAGCTTTTAAGCGATTGTGCAGAATCAATAAGGTACTGTCTAACCCTTGATGAATATCAACCGATTGCATCTGCTGCTCATCCAGACGCGAGAAGTTCCGCAACGACAGTACAATATCTCGGATGCGGTTGGCTCCGATTTGCATGGACGACACCATTTTGGGTAAATCTTCAACAATAAACTCGATATCCTCTTCCTCGATAACGGCTTCAATCTCAGGTATTTCCACGGGACAATGTTTCTGGTAAAGCGCCAAAACCTGTAACACACTATTAACATACTCACGAGTATGAACCAGATTGCCGTAAATAAAATTGACCGGATTATTAATTTCGTGGGCAATTCCAGCCAGCAGTTGACCCACGCTGGACATTTTTTCGCTTTGAATCAGTTGACTCTGGGTTTGTTTCAGCTTCTCTAATGCCTCTTCGAGTTGTTGGGCTTGTTGTCGCGCCTTCAGTTCCGATTGTTGCAAGGCTTGTTCTACCTGCTTGCGCTCGGTGATATCAAAGCGAATGGCTAAATATTGGTAGATTTCTCCCTGTTCATTTAAAAAAGGAACAACGGTAGTATCCACCCAATAATAGGTTCCGTCTTTAGCTTTATTTTTGATTTCGCCTTTCCAGACTTTACCCGATGCGATCGTCGTCCAGAATTCTTTAAAAAATGCTGGCGGATGATGACCCGATTTGATCAGGCGATGGGTTTTGCCAATTAACTCTTCTCGACGATATTGTGATATTTCGCAAAATTTATCATTGACATAGTGAATCACGCCCTGTTTATCGGTAAGCGCCACAATTGCGGCTCGATCTAAGGCAAATTCTAAATCAGATAATTCTTTAAGCGTTCGCTCCAAATTCCTATTCACAAAGTTTTGCTGCCCAATCCCTAGATTCGCTAAAGTCTCTATACCTACAGCGTCTTTAAATTCTGTATTCATTCGTCCATTGGTTTGATAATTATAGGAACTCTCTTGCTGATGAAGCTTTTTTGCTGTCATTTTAGGTTTCCCTTTACTTAAGTAAATATATTTAGATTTACGGATTAACCACCGCTTTGAGGATATTTTATGTGTTTTCCAATCAGTAAGATGTGATTTACTTCACTAATTGGCGGTATTTATCGTAAAAAAAATCGAGTAAATTTTAGTTTTGTATCAAAAAGTATGAGATTTATTACAAACTGTTTTCAAACTTAATCTTTCCTTAAAAGTTAATCAATGTTCCGGATTGCTGATTCATCGTTCAAGCTCTAATTTAATTTTTTCTCCCCCCGCTTCCTCGCTCCCCCCGCTTCCCCAGCTTCCAGACGCGCCATGGCACGTCTCTACATGGCTTCCCCAGCTCCCCCAGCTCCCCCAACTCCCCGGCGTCTTGGCTATTTGACTTGGCACGAAACTCTGGATTAGGCGCGTATCCTGGTAAAATTTGTAGAAAGGCAGACACTATTGCATCATGCCTATAGCATCGGATTGATGGATTAGGTCAATTCTGTCCCACATTGCTGCAATTGATAATTGAGCAATAATACTTACTGTCTGTTTTGAGAAGAGGAGAACTACTTTGAAGAAAATTCTGTCCATCATTTTACTCGCCGTCGCCGTGTTTGGTTTGGCATTCAGCCGTCCGGCTCTCGCTGCTGACACCGCAAAGGGTGCTAAAATTTTTAGTGCTAACTGTGCCGCTTGCCATATAGGGGGCAACAACATTGTTATGGCACAGAAAACCCTGAAAAAGGATGCCTTGGAGAAGTATGGTATGGACTCCATCGAGAAAATTGTCTACCAAGCCAAAAATGGCAAAGGGGCTATGCCTGCCTTTATTGGACGCTTAAGCGATTCCGACATTGAAGACGTTGCGGCTTATGTTATAGAGCAAGCTGAAAAGGGCTGGTAATTCAGATCCGTCACACTGTAGAGACGTGCCATGGCACGTCTCTACAGTCTTGTTTGGGGTGGGGTGAACTACCCATCGCTAACCCTATTGGGTATAGCGTGGGCTTCTGACTTCACAGGGGATTGCCGCAGCTTGGACTTATCGCCTCCCCCAAACCCCCACCAACTGTTAATTCTTTGGATCGGGGCGGGTTTATTCAAAAAACCAATCTTCCTTTAACACATCTTCACTCGATGCGGGAGGAGCTTCTGGGAAAAATTGTATGGGTTTATCCATTAAACGCGCTATGACTTTTTTGGCATCCTGATACGTGTTAGGGAAAATTTCGACTAAGTAAGGTTTTAAACTGGGACTATCTGACAATTCATCTCGAATCTGTTGCCGAAATGTAGTGATTTCGGATTTCCACTTATTTTTATTGTATTCTTTTTCTGATTCCCAGTAACGCAGCTTGAGCAAGTGTTCCCAAAGTCGGGTCAAGAGACTTTTAACCGCTCTTCTATTGTTTTTTCCGATGCTTTCCAATTCATCCAATAAATTTTCCCAATCAACATGGGTAAATTCTCTGGAGCGGAGTTGTTGTATCGTTGTCTCTAGCCAGAGGTGATAATCTTGATTGTATAAGGTTGAGGTATTTTGCTCTGTTGATGTTTTCATCAGCTTCTGGCAATTATTGGGAAGGGGCGATATTAGTGGTAGAGACGTAGCCGGCTACGTCTCTACATAAATATTAAACTATAGCGCTGGGCGCGGGCGCAAAGCTTTGCGCCCCTACCTCCCCTACGGCTAACCACCAAGAGCGCTGGCACCGCCAACTACTTCCAGAAGTTCTTGAGTAATGGAAGCTTGTCGCGCTTTGTTGTAAGACAGACTAAGGGTGCCAATCAATTCAGTGGCATTATCACTAGCGTTGTTCATCGACGTCATCCGGGCAGCTAATTCGCTAGCGGCTGACTCTTGTAATGCCCGCAGAAGCTGGTTGTTCAAATACAACGGTAGTAAGGCATCCAGAATTTGGACTGGATCTTGTTCAAAGATCATGTCACGGGATAAAGCACGGTTTTCTGTCGTCACTTTTTCCCGTTGTACCTCAAAGTTACCGCCGCGAGTAGTGAGGCGGAAGATTTCATCATCTTGTGCCTCTAATCCTTGGGCGGTTAAGGGTAATAATGTTTGTACCACCGGGCGAGAACTGATTAAGGAGACAAACTTGGTGTAAACCAGTTCAACCCGATCCACTTCTTCCGATAGGAACAAGGAGAGCAATTCATCGGCAATCATTGAGGCTTCAGGTGCCGTGGGAATTTGTTCTAAGCCTGTGTATTTGGCGTCAATTGGCTGCTCCCGGCGCTCAAAGTATTGGATGGCTTTGCGCCCGATTAAGACATATTTGTAGTCAATGCCTTCTTTCTGGAGTTCCTTGGCGCGGTTTTCGGCACGGCGGATCACGTTGTTATTGTAACCGCCACACAAACCGCGATCGCCAGATACGACGAGTATGCCAACAGACTTGACGTCCCGTTGTTTGAGCAAGGGTAAGTCTACGTCTTCAAATTGGAGACGGTTCTGCAACCCATAGAGAACCTGCGCCAATCGATCAGCAAAGGGACGAGTCGATGTCACCTGTTGTTGGGCGCGACGCACCTTGGCGGCTGCCACCAGACGCATCGCTTCGGTAATTTTCTGAGTATTTTTGACGGATTTTATGCGATCGCGAATCGCTTTTAAATTAGGCATAGTCTGTTCATTGTTAATTATTGATTGTCCATGGTTCATGGCGTATTACCGATGAACCATGAACGATGAACCCATTACGCAGAGACTAAGAAGGTCTGCTTGTACTCAGCCAGGGCTTCTTTGAGCAGGTTTTCGGCGTCTTCGGTGAGGACTTTCTTATCCTTGATAATCTCACCAAACTGTGGCTTGCTGGTTTTCAAGTAGTCCCGCAGCCCCTTGGTAAAGGCGGTGACTTTCTCTACCTCAATGTCATCTAAGTAGCCATTGATTCCCGCGTATACCAGCGCGACTTGTTCATAGACGGCTAAGGGGGAGTATTGGGGTTGCTTGAGCAGTTCCCGTAACCGTACCCCCCGTGACAATTGGTCTTGAGTGGCTTTGTCTAAGTCTGAGGCAAACTGAGCGAAGGCTTGCAGGTCATCAAACTGTGCCAAATCCAGTTTCAGTTTACCTGCCACTTTTTTAATGGCTTTGGTTTGAGCCGCAGAACCAACCCGTGATACCGAAATCCCAGGGTTAATCGCCGGACGTAGACCGGAGTTAAATAAGTCAGCCGATAGGAAGATCTGACCGTCAGTGATTGAAATCACGTTAGTGGGAATATAGGCGGATACGTCACCGGCTTGGGTTTCAATAATTGGCAGTGCGGTCATACTGCCGCCACCTAAGTCATCATTCAGTTTGGCTGCCCGTTCTAACAAGCGGGAGTGGAGATAGAATACATCCCCAGGATAGGCTTCCCGACCCGGTGGGCGACGCAGCAGCAGGGACATCTGGCGATAGGCTTGAGCTTGCTTGGACAGGTCATCGTAGATAACCAGCGTCGCTTTGCCCTTATACATAAAGTATTCGGCAATCGAGGCTCCCGTATAGGGTGCCAGATATTGCAGTGTGGCGGGGTCACTGGCGTTAGCGGCAACGATCACGGTGTAATCTAATGCCCCTCTCTCTTCCAGGGCATCGACAACCTGAACCACGGTGGATGCCTTTTGACCCACGGCGACGTAGACACAGATAACGTCTTCTTCTTTCTGGTTGAGAATCGTATCGATCGCGATCGCGGTTTTTCCGGTTTGGCGATCGCCAATAATTAACTCCCGTTGTCCGCGTCCCACGGGAATCATCGCGTCAATCGCGGTAATTCCGGTTTGCAGGGGTTCATAAACAGAACGCCGTGCAATAATACCGGGTGCCGAGGATTCAATCAGACGAGATTCTCCAGTTTGAATCTCTCCCTTGCCATCAATGGGTCGTGCCAACGCATCGACAACCCGACCAATTAAGGCTTCACCCACGGGAACCTGAGCGATTTTTCCGGTAGCCTTTACAGAACTCCCTTCCTGGATGTCGAGCCCTTCACCCATGAGTACGACACCGACATTATCTTCTTCCAAATTCAGGGCAATGCCCACTGTACCATCTTCAAACTCGACCAGTTCCCCAGCCATGCACTGGTCTAAACCATAGACCCGGGCAATGCCATCACCGACTTGCAGGACGGTACCCACGTTAGAGACTTTGACCTCTTGGTCGTATTGTTCGATTTGCTGACGAATAATGCTGCTAATTTCGTCGGGTCTAATGCTTACCATTCAACTAATCCCTCTACTTTTTTTGTCCTTTGTCCTTTGTCCTTTGTCCTTTGTCCTACTCGCTCCCGAAAAGAAGCAAGCCACGTCATGTTCAGAAACCATCAACCATGAACCAGGAACGATGACCATTAAGTCGAACGACTCAAGCTCACACCAATACGACGCAGTTGTCCACGCAGACTGGCATCAACCACTTGAGACTCCACTTTAATAATCACACCACCGAGTAAATCGGCGTCAATTTGGGTATCTAGTTCTACATCTTGGGCATTGGTCATGCTGAGAACTTTCTGGCGCACCGCCTGCTTTTGGTCGTCATTGAGTTCAACGGCGGAGACGACTTCAGCTAAAACCGTCTGTTTTAACTCCCGCAAGAGTGCTTGATACTGCTTGCAAATTTCTCCCATAAACAGAATGCGCCGCCGCTCCACGAGAATCTTTAAAAAATTCACCATGTAGGGGTGAATTTGATCACCACTGATTTGTTGTAAGACGGCTTTTTTGTCCTCGGCTTTGATAATCGGATTGTCTAAAAATTGCTGCAATTCCTCTGATTCTTTCAAAGTATCCAGCAACGCGGCAACATCTTCACCGAATTTATCCACGAGGTTATGTTCTTGAGCCACAGACATCAACGCCTCTGCATAAGGCTCAACTACCTCAGCACTAAATGAACTTCCTTTCATAATTATCTCGCTCCTACTCGCTCAATGCTGCGGTCAACTAAGGTATGCTGTGCCGATTCGTCTAACTGACTTTTGAGTTGCGACTCGACACGCTCCATTGCTAGGGCGACCACTTGCTGGCGAAGTTGTGCGATCGCACGTTCCCGTTCTGAGTTTAAATCCTGAACGGCTGACGCTTTCATCCGTTCCACATCTTTAGCCGACGCTGCCAAAATTGATTCTCTAGCGACGTTGGCATTTTCTTCTGCCTTTGCCCGAATCTTTTCAGCTTCCGCTTGCGCTTGTGCCAGCTTTTGCTGGGCATCCGCTAAGGCGGCGGCGGCGTCTTTCTTCTGCTTTTCGGCATCGCTAATGGCGTCTTCAATACTGGAACGTCGCTCCGATAGGGTATTCCCTAAAAATGATCGCCCAAAGTAAATCAGTACCCCGATAATAATCACCAAATTAATCACATTGGTTTCTAAAATATCGAGGTTGAGACCCAAGCCTCTTTCGGCGGTAGCTAACATTGAAAAACTACCCATAATAGCCATATACACCTGCTTTAATTGAAAACTGCTATGCGGCTTTACCGCTAACGCTGGGTAACGTTTAAACGGGCTGGAATTTTTGTCCGGCGTTATTTTTGATCACACCACAGACAAAAGACTAGGGGTCAAACTCTCGCAAACCCCTGCTTCGCTACCCGGATAAAGCCGACATTACTTAACCAACTCTGGTCCAACAAGTTTTTCCAGAATCTGACGCGAAAGCGAATCCACTTCTTGTTCTAAGGATGTCATCGCTTCAGCTTTTTGTTGGTCAATTTCTTTTTGGGCTTGCTCTCGTTGTGCCTGGGCTTCCGCTTGAGCTTGAGCCATTTTATCAGCCGCTATTTTCTGAGCATCAGCTTGAGCAGCGGCAATCGTTGCTTGTGACTTGCGACGAGTTTCTGCTAGTTCTTGCTCATACTGTTTCGCCAGATTCTGAGCTTTTTCTAAGCGTTCCCGTGCTTCTAATCGGTTCTGGCGGATGTAGTCATCCCGTCCATCAATGGCGTTACTGAGTGGCTTATAAAAAACCGCATTCAATATCACCACCAAAATTAAAAATTGCAATGCCATCAGAGGTAGGGTGGCATCAAAATCAAATAACCCTCCTTCGGCTGCCTCTTCTGCTGCTTCAACAGCTAGTAAAATTGTCCAATGTATCATGATGTTTTGGTAATCCCACAGCGCACAAACAAAATTGTTAGCTTTTTAGTTGGGATGGGATAGCGTTTTAGATTTCAATAGTCCTCCAGATCAATAGCATCCAGACCTCCGTCATTGGGGTCTGAATGCTCTTGTGGCATCAAGGGTTACGAGAAGGGGTTGGCGAATAATAAGACGAGAGCAACCACCAAACCGTAAATTGTCAGCGCTTCCATGAATGCCAAACTCAGGAGTAAAGTTCCCCGAATTTTTCCTTCAGCTTCAGGCTGACGAGCAATCCCTTCTACAGCTTGTCCCGCCGCATTTCCTTGACCGATTCCTGGACCGATTGCCGCTAAACCAACAGCTAAAGCAGCAGCAATAACAGATGCAGCAGAAATTAATGGGTCCATGATATTTTCCTCGCTTTTGACTTTTTGACTAAATAACAAACAAACGTGCGTGAAACGCTTACCCTAAAACAATTCGCTAGACACAGCCGAATTTTTTGATTGTTCACAAGACGGAAGTGGCAAATCTTAATCACTAGCCTCAAATCGCTAATGATGGTCTTCCATCGCCTCCCCAATATAAGCCGCTGCTAGGGTAGCAAAGATCAGCGCCTGAATCGCACTGGTAAATAAACCCAATGCCATCACCGGGAGAGGTACGAACAGCGGCACCAACAGCACCAATACTGCCACCACCAGTTCATCTGCCAAAATGTTGCCAAACAGACGGAAACTGAGGGAGAGAGGTTTGGTAAAATCTTCCAGAACCTTAAACGGCAGCAGGATGGGAGTTGGTTGGGCATAACCAGCAAAATACCCCAAGCCTTTCTTGCTCAGACCCGCGTAAAAATACGCTAAGGAGGTCAGCAGCGCAAACGCCACTGTAGTATTAATATCACTGGTTGGTGCCGCTAATTCACCTTCGGGTAGCTCAATCAGCTTCCAGGGAACAAGTGCCCCAGACCAATTTGCCACAAAAATGAACAAAAATAACGTCCCCACAAAGGGCACCCAGGGACGATATTCTTTTTCCCCGATTTGATTTTTGGCTAAATCCCGCAAAAATTCCAGGGCATACTCCATAAAATTTTGGAGACCACTAGGAATGCGCTGAATGTTTCGGGTAGCAGCAATCGAGGCAATAATCAGAATGGCAATCACGACCCAGGAGGTAATAAACACCTGACCATGAACCTTCAAATTACCAATATGCCAGTACAGATGCTGACCAACTTCTAATTCAGCAAGGGGGAAAGCATTATAGAACGCCAAACCATCTATGATTTCCATCCGGAGATTTCCCCAGCTATCTTCTATCCTTTGGTTGAAACGACTACACAGAGCGGATTAGCAATTGTCCATCGAACAATTGCTGAGTCTGTTTCCTGCTTCATCCAAAGGAATTGCCTCCTTTGTCCACAGGCGTTAAGTTCGGGTGTAGCCTACCCTACTGTTTGGATGCGTTGGCTGCCCTGACCATGGGAACTTACTTCGACGTAGGCAACAAGGTGCTTTGCAGCATATAAGCGATAAGCGCAGCTTTATACGTCAGAAATCCTAAAAATATGGGCAGAATGCGTAAACTCTGCCATTGACTGGCAACGACTAATAGCCCAATCAATAAAGCTAACCGAGTTGAACTCGGACGCCTCTTTTGGACACCTAACCGCTCAACGTCTTTCGCCAACATTCTCAAGTAAACCACACCAACACACGCCCCGATCAAATAATTCAAGGCGATGTTGAGTGAGTAGAAAATCCAGACAGAGACAAAAATCACCCCTGTCATTACCAGAGTGACCGCCAACAACGTTTGTTTAAGTTGGTAGTACTCTTGCATTGAGGAACTTTCAGGGGAAGTCTGAGAACTCCCTGGTGGACTTTCCTCCAGTGTGGGCTTAGGTTGTACAGAGTTGTCTGACAAGTTCACAGGCAGCAGCAAACGCTAGTCCATCAAAATTGGCTGGATCGCATCTAGCCATAGGCGATCATACCACGCACCAGTAACATTACTTAAAGTATTTTTAATCGTTATTAGTCATTTGTCATTTGTCCTTCGTCATTCGTCCTTCGTAAAGTCGGGGCGGGTTTAGTTACATCTGGGTGCAACCAAAAAGATAGTAGTGAAACCCGCCCCTACACAATCTTCCCCATCTTCCCCTGCTCCCAGACGTGCCATGGCACGTCTCTACATTGCTCCCCCTGCTCCCTCAGCTCCCCGTTCCCCTTTCCCTACAATAGATGTAGACCTTTCAGGATTCAAAACGTAATGCCAAAGCTCGCCTACCTAGACTGTCAGAGTGGAATTGCTGGTGATATGTGCTTAGGGGCACTCGTGGCAGCAGGAGTGCCGTTAGAGTATTTGATCGGAAAGTTAAAAGGGTTGGGAATTGACCATGAGTATCGGTTAGAGTCAGAATCAGTCCACCGCCAAGGTCAATTAGCTACTAAAGTTCATGTGAATTTGCTCACTCAAGCCCATCACCATGATCACGCTGAACCGTCAGACCATGAGCATAGCCGACACCTGGCAGATATTGAACACTTAATTACAACCGCTGGATTACCTTCACAAGTCGTCGATTGGAGTTTGGCAATCTTCCGCAACTTGGCAGAGGCAGAGGCGGAAGTTCACGGGATGACACCTGAAACCGTGCATTTCCATGAAGTGGGCGCGACAGATGCCTTAGTGGATATTGTCGGGACGTGTTTAGGGTTGGATTGGTTAGGTATTGACCGACTCTACTGTTCTCCCTTACCCACAGGAGGCGGTACAGTACAAGCTGCCCATGGTCGATTGCCTGTTCCTGTTCCTGCTGTTTTAAAATTGTGGGAATCTCGGCAAGTCCCTATTTATAGTAACGGCATCGATCGCGAATTGGTCACGCCCACTGGTGCAGCTATTGCTGTCACCCTTGCCACCCAATTTGGACTCCCTCCAGCTATGATTCTGCACAAGATTGGTCATGGCGCGGGAACCAGTGAGTTAGCGATTCCGAATATCCTGCGACTCTGGATTGGAGAAGCGTCAGAGTTTGGTATTCAGCTTCAGGGACGAGATCCGGTTACTCTCATCAATGATTACCCTTGCCAAGAAACTGTTTGTGTGATAGAAACCCAAATTGATGACTTAAATCCCCAAGTGATTGGTTATGTTTTCGAGGTGCTATTCAATGCTGGGGCGTTGGATGTATTCACCCAAGCGATTGGTATGAAAAAATCTCGTCCTGGGGTATTACTCACGGTGATCTGCCCACCGGAAAAATTAACCGTTTGTGAAGATATTTTATTTAGGGAAACCACAACTCTGGGTATTCGCCACTTTACCCAGCAACGCACAATTCTGCAACGGGAAATTCAGCGAGTTGAGACAAAATATGGCAAAGTGCGGGTAAAAGTTGCCAGTCGCGCTTCAGGAGTTCAAAACGCTATCGCCAATGTCCAACCGGAATATGAAGACTGTGCCGCGATCGCACGAGACTATAATTTATCCTGGCGGGAGGTGCATCAACTAGCACTTGATGCCTGGTATCGTGCCAATAATCCACAATTGCCTTGATCATACCGAGTTGCGCTCTTTCCATAGTAGATAGGAAGATCTGGGGGAGCTGGGGGAGCTGAGGAAGAAGAAATTACATTGAGAGCTTATCCGATTAACACCCCTGGTTGTTCGGCGCTGGTTTATTAGGATAACATTATGAAAATTGTTTCCATCAAAATCAATAATTACCGCCTTTTTGAGTCCCTAGAAATTAAGGATATTCCAGGGTTTTGTGTCATGATCGGAGCCAACGGCACAGGCAAATCTACCCTGTTTGATATTTTTGGTTTTCTTCGGGATGCCCTCAAAAATAACATTCGCCAAGCCCTCCAAGTTAGAGGTGGGTTTAATGAAGTCATCACTAGAGGCAAAGAACAAGAAGACATCGAAATAGAATTGAAATTTCGCATGAAGATTGTGGAAACAGAACGCCTCGTCACTTATGTGCTAATCGTTGGACAAGAAAAAAAACGCCCTGTAATCAAACGAGAAATATTACGCTACAAACGCGGCGAATACGGTTCCCCTTATCACTTCCTTGACTTCCAAAAAGGCAAAGGCTACGCCATCATTAACGAAGAAAACTTTGACCAAACCGAAGAAAACCTAAAACGAGAAGAACAACAATTAGAATCCCCCGATATTCTAGCCATCAAAGGCTTAGGGCAATTTCAACGCTTTAAAGCCGCCAGTGCTTTTCGCTCCCTAATCGAAAATTGGCATGTATCCGACTTTCATATTAGCGATGCGAGAGGGAGTAAAGATGCGCTCTACGCCGAACACCTCTCTCCCACCGGAGACAACCTAGCCATAGTTGCCCAATATATTTATCAAGACTATCCCGAAATATTTAAGCAAATTCTAGAAAAAATGCGCGATCGCGTTCCGGGTATTTCCCAAGTAGAAGCCAAAAACACCGCAGACGGTAGATTAATCCTGCGTTTTCAAGACCAAGCATTCAAAGATCCCTTTATTGATCGCTATGTCTCCGACGGCACGATGAAAATGTTTGCCTACCTAATTTTACTCTTTGACCCCAAACCTCACCCTTTACTTTGTGTCGAAGAACCCGAAAACCAACTTTACCCCACCTTACTTCAAGCACTCGCCGAAGAATTTGCCAGCTATAGCGATCGCGGTGGTCAAGTTTTTATTTCTACCCATTCCCCCGACTTCTTGAACGCAGTTCCCCTAAACAGTATTTTTGGGCTGATCAAAGAACAAGGCATAAGCAAAGTATACAAAGCCAGCGATGACCAAACAATCAAAGCCTTAGTTGAAGCTGGAGACTTACCTGGCTATTTATGGAATCAAGGTTGGTTTAAAGGAGTTGCCCCCTGATGAGCTACAACATTATTTTTTTAAAGGAATCCAAAAAATTTTAGCGAGAGTCAGTTATGACCCAGAGTGAACAGGAGTTAGAGAAAAATCTAATCCAATCGATATCTTACTGTGCTGTGTACTGTAGAATAGGGGAAGTGTGAACTGTAGTTGATTGTTGGGTTCGGCAAGAAGTATGGCAGAGTATCAAAAGATCGAATATCGCATCGGCAAAGATGGCAAAATCACCGAAACCGTCATCGGTGCTACCGGATCAAGTTGTACCGAAACCACCAAAGGGATTGAAGCGGATCTCGGAGACGTAGAAAGCCAAGAATTGCTGCCAGAATACTATGAAGGTGACGAAACCATAACGACAGATCAAACCACGAGCCTAAATCAATATTAACAGGAGTGGTAACATGGCTCATGATCCTAACCTCTTGGGGCTTGGTTTACTGCTGTGGTTTATCTTCACCACTTTCCTTATTAGTCGCTTTGGTCCCAAAAAAAGACCTGAAAACCATTCAGCCTCAGTTTCAGTTGCTGACTCCACTCAAATCGAGGAATTAGAGGCACAATGTCAGCGGCTGCGCTATGAACTCGAAGCGCGATCGCAGCAACTATCCACAGACATCCAAGATACCACCTTTGAACAACTACGCCCCCTATTGACCAATTATCCCACCGCTTGCCGGATGATTGAAGAACGCCCGGATTTACCAGCTAAAAATTTAGTCGCACTCTTTACTCCATTAGAAAATCTGATTCAGAATTGGGGATATGAACCCATTGGTCAACCTTGGGAACAGGTTCCTTATAATTCCCAACTGCACCAACCTGATGTTGACGATATCACAGAAGGAGAACTGGTTTATATTCGATTTGTTGGTTATCGAGATCATGATCGAATACTTTGTCCCGCTAAAGTAAGTCGTAACTTACCGAGGGGAGTGTCACATTAATGAGTGTGTAGGGGCGGGTTTAGGGACTTTGTTTCGCTGTTAATGATAACTTTTGTGCAAAACCTGCCCTGACTACTTTTGATTGCGATAACTATTTAACAAATGACAAATGACAAATGACAAATACAGTTGCAATTGACTTCGGTACAAGCAACACAGTTGTCAGTATACTTGAAGCCGATACCAATAGTCCCAAAACCGTCCGACTCGGTTCACTCTGTCGCCTGTTTAAAATTAACTCAAGTGAACCAGATATCCCCGTTATTCCCACCCTAGTTTTTATCAAAGACAATAACCAAATACTTCTGGGAGAACAAGTTCGTTCCCAGCGCTTAGGACAATCTCAACCGACTCGCTTTTTCAAAGGCTTTAAACGAGATCTAGCGGCTGATTTTCAACCGCCTCCGCGTATCATTAATGGTGAATCCTACACCGCTGAATCGGTTTCCGAACAATTTATCCAATCTATCTGGCAGCAACTCAAAGCGCAAAAAATTAATCCCTCTCAGCTTATTTTAACTGTACCTGTGGGCGCATTCGAGCGCTATTTAGATTGGTTTCGTGAGGTGGCACGTCGCCTGGATGTGGAGCAAATTAAACTGGTGGATGAATCCACAGCAGCGGCGTTAGGCTATGCAGTACAGCGTCCTAGTTCCTTAGTATTAGTGGTAGATTTTGGTGGTGGAACGCTTGATTTAAGTTTAGTTCGCACTGCACCCTTCGGCTTCGCTCACGGTCAACCCCAATTGGATGCAGCCAAGCGCGATCGCGAAACGGTATTACGGGCAGAAGTGTTAGCAAAATCCGATGCTTATGTTGGCGGTGAAGATGTGGATAGTTGGATTGTTGAAGACTATTTGCATCAGCAAGGATGGTCAAGGGAAGAGATTGGTGAGGTGGGGTGGCAGAATTTATTAGAGTTAGCTGAACGATTGAAAATTCGCTTATCCAATACTCAAGAGGCGAAGGAAAGTTGGTTAGATGAGGAGACATTTACCTCATACAACTTGCAACTGGATCGGGATAAGTTAGAAGAGATTCTGGAAAATCGCCAGTTTTTGGAACAGTTGCGGGAAGCGTTGGATGAAGTTTTGATGATTGCCCTAGGGAAAGGAATTAGTAAGAGTGATATTGAACAGGTGTTGTTAGTGGGAGGGAGTTGTTTAATTCCCGCTGTCCAGCAGTTGATTCGGTCTTATTTTGGCAAGACAAAGGTTAAGTTAGATAAGCCCTTTGAAGCCGTGGCATACGGGGCGTTAGCGTTAAATCAAGTGGCGAGTGTGGATGATTATTTGCGCCACAGTTATGCCATTCGCTTATGGGAACCGTATGCTAAAAGTTATTCCTATTTCACATTATTTGAAAAAGGGATGCAATATCCCTGTGAACGGGGAGAACCGTTAACCTTACAAGTCGCCCTTGAAGGACAACGGGAAATTCGTTTGGATATTGGCGAAGTCGCAGAAATGGCACAAGCTGAAGTGACCTATGATACCCTAGGACGGATGACCAGTAGTCAGTTATCCAAGCAAGCGGCGTATCGTTCCTTGGATAGCGATCGCGAACAGGTTTGTGTAGCACATTTAGATCCACCGGGACAAGTGGGAATTGACCGAATTTCCGTCCAGTTTGAGGTAGATGAACGGCGGGTGTTGGTAGCAACAGTTAAGGATTTAGTAACGGGGAAACTGTTAGTAGAAAAAGGCGCGATCGCGAAATTACAATAGGGGGTTTATTTGTATATAGCGCTACGCGCTAGGCAATAGGCAATAGGCAATGGGCAATAGTGAAGAAAAACACTTACTCATTAAGGGATTGAACGATTTGAATTTTTCTGGATATGTCCTAACTAGAGTGCGTAGTGCTATAGAATCAAATTCGGGTTAACTACCGCCGTTATAACCCAGTCCGCGCAGGTGGACTACTGCAACGTGGCGGAAATACTGTAGGGGCGGGTTTAGGGACTAAATTCGGCTATTCACCAATAAATGAACAACAAAACCCGCCCTAGTGGACTGACACAGCTAAAATTATGGAATAGATTTGACGTTTAACCCTTCGACTTCGCTCAGGGTTAAACCGGGCGCAAGGATGATGCCCCTACAATTCTAATCCACCAAATAAGGTGTGCCACGCCACTACTGGACTGACACAGCTAAAATGGTGGGATAGATTTATGGTTAAATCGGGCGCAAGGATGATGCCCCTACAATTCTAATCCACAAAATTAGGTGTGCCACGGCAGTAGCTTGCTTCTCGCGAAGCGAGTATGACAAATGACGAATGACGAAATTCAGTTATTGGTATAACGGTAAACTTATTCTAGGCGATCGCATCGAACTCGCCATCAATGATCCGGGTTTAATTTACGGCGCGACAACGTTTACCACTCTGCGCGTTTATCACTCTTCCCTCACCCACCCCTTAACCCATTGGGACGCCCATTGTGCGCGTTTACGTCACAGTTTACAGGTGTTTGGCTGGCAATTCCCCGACTGGGAACGTATCCGCTACGGTGCAGAACAATTACTCCCCTCGTTTCCGGTGCTGAGAATTGTGGTTTTCCCGGATGGGCGAGAATGGATTACGGGGCGTCCTCTACCCGCTGATTTAAGCGAACGCCAACAGCACGGAATAATCGCCTGGTTAGCGGAAGCGTCACACTTGCGCCGTTCTTTACCCACCTATAAAACGGGGAATTATTTGGGCGGATGGCTGGCGCTGCAAACGGCACAACAACTCGGCGCTCAGGAGGCTATATTAGTTGATGATCAGGGGAATTGGTTGGAAACGAGTACGGGGAATCTGTGGGGCGCTAAAGACGGCTGCTGGTGGACACCACCGATTGATGTGGGGATATTACCGGGAGTGGCGCGATCGCATCTAATTCATTGTCTCGAACGACAAGGATTAAAAATTTGCCAAGTTCCCTGGAATCAGAAATTAGTGCAGGAGTTTGACGCGATCGCTTATACCAATAGTGTGATGGAAATCATCCCGATTCATACCGTTATTACGGCAGATCAACGGTTTGAGTATCGTTCCTGTGCTGGGGGTTTAGCACCGTTGCAGCGTTTATTTGGGGAGTATCAAAAATAATTACAGCCTCTCATTATACCACATCAAGAGGAAATTTGCGAATTACCCCAGTTTACCAAGAACCAACTTCGCCAAATAATCTGATAGACGTTAACATTAGTTAATATAATCAGCCGATTCGACGCCATCACATCACATCCTAAGTCTTAGGAGGAAATCAGTAGTGAATAAAAAATGGAGAAATGCGGGGCTTTATGCACTACTAGCGATAGTAGTCATCGCCTTGGCAACAGCATTTTTAGACCAACCGTCCCAAACGCGGGAAACCTGGAGATACGACCAGTTCATTGATAACGTTAAGAGCAAGAAGGTTGAGATCGTTCAGCTCAGTTCTGACCGCACTCAGGCAATGGTAACCGCTCAAGACGGTACCCAATACCAGGTCAACCTGCCTAACGATCCAGAACTAATCAGTATTCTCACCAACAATAACGTAGATATTAAAGTTCGCCCTCAGAGTGATGATGGGTTCTGGTTCAGAACGCTGAGCGGACTCTTCTTCCCGATCCTGCTTCTGGTGGGTTTATTCTTCTTACTGCGGCGGGCGCAAAACGGTCCGGGTTCTCAGGCGATGAACTTCGGTAAGTCCAAAGCCCGAGTTCAAATGGAACCGCAAACCCAGGTCACGTTTGGCGATGTCGCCGGGATTGAGCAAGCCAAGCTGGAACTCAACGAAGTAGTTGACTTCCTCAAAAACGCCGATCGCTTCACCGCCATTGGTGCGAAAATTCCCAAAGGGGTGCTGCTGGTTGGACCTCCGGGAACGGGTAAAACCCTCTTAGCGCGTGCTGTTGCTGGGGAAGCTGGTGTACCCTTCTTCTCCATTTCCGGGTCTGAGTTCGTGGAAATGTTCGTCGGTGTGGGTGCGTCTCGTGTCCGCGACTTGTTTGAGCAAGCCAAGAATAGTGCTCCCTGTATCGTATTTATCGATGAAATTGACGCCGTAGGTCGTCAACGGGGTGCTGGCTTAGGCGGCGGTAACGATGAGCGGGAACAAACCCTGAACCAGTTACTGACCGAGATGGATGGGTTTGAAGGCAATACGGGTATCATTATTATTGCCGCCACCAACCGTCCTGATGTTCTGGATGCAGCATTATTACGCCCCGGTCGGTTTGACCGTCAGGTGGTCGTGGATCGCCCCGACTACGCCGGACGCTTGGAAATTCTCAACGTTCACGCTCGCGGCAAGACTTTATCCAAGGATGTAGACTTAGAGAAAATTGCCCGTCGGACTCCTGGCTTCACCGGTGCCGATTTATCGAACTTGCTCAACGAAGCCGCAATTTTAGCCGCACGGCGCAACCTCACCGAAATCTCCATGGATGAGGTGAATGACGCCATCGACCGGGTATTGGCTGGACCAGAGAAGAAAGACCGGGTAATGAGCGAGAAGCGCAAGCGGTTAGTCGCCTATCATGAAGCGGGTCACGCTTTGGTGGGTGCATTAATGCCCGATTATGACCCGGTGCAGAAAATTAGTATTATCCCACGCGGTCGGGCGGGTGGATTAACCTGGTTTACGCCCAGTGAAGACCGGATGGATTCTGGATTGTATTCCCGTTCCTACCTGCAAAACCAAATGGCGGTTGCTTTGGGGGGTCGAATTGCTGAGGAAATTATCTTCGGTGAAGAAGAAGTGACAACGGGGGCGTCTAACGACTTACAGCAAGTCGCCCGTGTCGCCCGACAAATGATCACCCGCTTCGGAATGAGCGATCGCTTGGGTCCTGTGGCATTAGGACGGCAAAATGGCAATATGTTCCTAGGACGGGACATTGCCTCTGATCGCGATTTCTCCAACACCACGGCGGCGACGATTGATGAAGAGGTGCGGAAGTTGGTGGATGAAGCCTATAATCGGGCGAAAGATGTCTTGGTGGGTAATAAACACATCTTGGACAAATTATCTGCCATGCTGATTGAGAAAGAAACCGTCGATGCAGAGGAACTGCAAGAACTGTTAGCCGAAAACGACGTGAAGATGGCGGCGATCGTTTAATCCTCAGGTCGATAATAATAATGTTTAAGGCAGCGTTAGCATACGCTGTCCTTTTTTTTGCTAACCATGTTCCAGACGTGCCATGGCTTGTCTGGAAGCAGGAGAACCTGGTTTTATGTAGGGGCGGGTTTCACAACTATCTTTTCGGTTGCACCCATAAGTGAGTAAACCCGCCCCGACTCTGTTCCCTCACCCTCACCACAATCCTGATTCAGCAATCCCTATAGAGGCACTAAAGTGCCTACTACGAACGAACGAACGAACAAAATAGTAGGTTGGGTCGAGGAACGAGACCCAACAGAACTGTTTGTAGTAACTTAATTTTAAAATGAAAGATAGGGAACGCTAGTTTTCACTGGGCGAATGTACTTGGAATTAGCCCGCACGAAACAAATATCATTCATTTGGTTGTTGGCGATTGGCATATCAATGATCACCTTTACCCAGGGTAAACCGCGTTCATCTCTAATAATTGTTGCACCAGCGACGGCGTTGTCAGCAATGAGAACGGTCTGTTGAGGAAAACGTCGCACCACAGACTATTCTCCGATATTAAAATCATCTTGCCAACCACCAGGGCGAAAGTCTTCTCGCCAAAATTGGCGGAATTCTGGCGAGATGCGACAATTTAAGCCTCTGGGATCAGGATCAACAACCTGCCAACTCCACCAGGTATTCGCGGAGGCGGTATAATCACCTTGAGCGTTGGTTTGGGGTAGGGGTGGCAGTTCGTTGGCAAGAAGTTTGCCAGGGAATAGGGCTAACCCTACTGAGATACCCAAGGTAATAGCGTTGAAGTGGATTGTCTTTTTTACACGACGTTGCATTTCTGTCAAGCTAACTCTACTTATCCATCCTAATGTATGATTTTTGGGCGTTTTTTCGTGGATTGATTGGTGGGGTAGGGCGGGTTTTGTTGTTTGTTTAGGGGTGACAAGTAGAGTGAGTGGCTAAACCCGCCCCTACAATTGCTCTTATAATTGCTCCTATAATTACAACTCTATAATTGATGTATAACTTATGATGAATAAAGAGAAAATTATTTTTAGTACCGATTGGATTACGGTTAAGGAAACAGCTTGGGGGTATTACTACCTAGAACGCAAGGGACGAGATTCTGTGGCAATATTTCTGATTAGAAAAAGTCAGAATAACCCAGACGATTATCAGGTTTTGATTAGACAGCAGCCCCTTTGTATCCATATTCCCGATATTAACCAAGAGCATAAACTCTATCCTTGTCCCATTACTGGGGGTATCGATACCGGAGAGTCGCCAGAGGAAGCGGCGATTAGAGAGGTGCATGAAGAAGCGGGATTTTCGGTTCAGGTTCTACCCTTAGGAAAATATATTGTCGGAACTCAAACCAATGAAATTTGTTATCTGTACTATGCCGATGTAACGGGTGTAGAACCGGGGATTGCCCAGCAAGATGGCAGCTATTTTGAATCGATTAGCCATAATGAATGGCATCCGTTTGATTATTTGAATCAATGCGATTATTCAGCCTGTCAGATTGGGTATTTTCGGCTCAAATCTATTCTTGAATAAGATACGGGGTGGTGGATTAAAATCGTAGGGGCGCACCGACGTGCGCCCTTTTCCCGCTAAAAAAGGGCTTTGTTTGTAGTAAGCACTTTAGTGCTTCAACGCCTAGCTTTAGAGATTTAAACCAGGGTAAGCTGTCATGCATTTAAATTGGGTATTAGTAGCGAGCAAGATGCTCAATGCAGCGAGCAAGGATTGCGCCATTATTGATATTAAGGTTTAAATGCCGAACAGCTTAAGCCAACCTAAAATATCTCTTAACCGCTTTTTTTCCTCCTGGGTAAAAGGAAAATTCACATTTTTGATCGAGTCTGGGTTTTTTTGACTTAGATTTAAAATCTCAATGCCCACAATAGTATCATTTTCGTCAAAGTCATAAACAATGCCGGGGCTGATTTCTTCAGATTCAACAATTCTTGAATCCTTAAGTCGGAAATAAACGGCTTCAGTCTCTTGATCAAAATCTATCCTCATAATGTCCCCTTACGCTTGCGATCAAAATAAACGCTTAACCCCTCACCCCCAGCCCCTCTCCCACTCCGGGGAGAGGGGAGCAAGAAAATCTGAAAGGTGTAGGTTTTTTATTTTAGGGTGGGGACAAGACAAGGAGGACAAGGAAGGAAAGAAAACAAGGGGTAAAAACCTCTTAAAAACCTACCCTTATGAGAGCAAGAAAATCCGGTTCCCCTTCTCCCGTGCAACAAAAGCGAAGCATCCGCTGGCTTCCCCATGGAACAAAAAGCGAAGCATCCGCTGGTCTCCCCCTTTTTAAGGGGGACGGAAGGGGGATCTAAAAAGGGGGACGGGAGGGGGATCTAAAAAGGGGGAAGGGGGGTCGGGAGAAGGGGTTAGGGGATGAGGGGGAAAATGCCAAGAAACCTCTACAACCCCATCTCTCATCCCTCCACTCCCACAATCGCCGCCAACGCCTCAGCATATTGCTGTAACTCCTTTCCCAGTACGAGCAACTCCTCATGCATCTGAGGTTCTAACGACCAATTTTTCTCATGCTGTTTGGGACTGGCGGTAGGCGGTTTCTGGGCTTCCCAGGTTTGTAATAAGGGATGCCATTTTGATAGAAAGGGGCGCAAACCTTTATTGAGAACGGCAATGGCAATTCCGCCAACGGATTTAGAAGAGATACCCACATCCGGACCCGCATCTCTGAGGATTTGGCGGGTGATGGTAAACATACTATGGAGGGAGTGGAGGGCTTCTCGCAGGAGTCCTTGGTCAGCTTCTAGGGATTGTACAGGAATGCGGGTGACGAGTTCAACGTAGAGCGACCAAGCGGCTTTGCGTTCGGTTTCATCGGCTTCCCATTCTGCGCCACCGATGCCGAAGGGAAGGTTTACCGATACTTTTTTTAATTTAGCAGGGTCTTGGTTGAGCATTAGTTTATTCCTTTTTTATAGTCATTAGTTTTTAGGGTGAATTTAAGGTAAAGTTATTTATAACCTTGGCGATATCGGTTACTTGAGTGGGATAGAGTTTGGCGAGATGTCCGCACATTTGATAGGCGGCATCTAGGTAGTAGGCACAGGGAATCAACAGATGCTTGAAGTGTTCTTTATCACCTGTCTCGACAAAGGCAGCCGCGATATCGGGAAGGTGTTCATTGCGGTTGATGAGAATTTTCTCGGCTGTTAAGAGTGCCTGTTCAATGCGTTTGGCTTTTACCTGTGCTTTAGCAATCTCGATGAGCGCCCTTGCCTTGAAGTATGAATGGTCAATGTCTTTAGCGGTGTCGATAGCGGCTCTGAAGTTTTCTGCGGTTGGCTGTGCTGTAGCAATCTCCATGAGCGCCTCTGCCTTGTAGTATGAATCCTGAATGTCTTTAGCGGTGTCGATAGCGGCTCTGAAGTTTTCTGCGGTTGGCTGTGCTTTAGCAATCTTAAGGAGCGCCCTTGCCTTGGAGTATGAATACTCAATATCTTTAGCGGTGTCGATGGCGGCTCTGAAGTTTTCTACGGTTGGCTGTGCTTTAGCAATCTCGATGAGCGCCTCTGCCTTGTAGGATGAATCCTGAATGTCTTTAGCCGTGTCGATAGCGGCTCTGAAGTTTTCTGCCTGTGCCTGTGCTTTAGCAATCTCCCTGAACGCCAATGCCTTGTCGTATGAATCCTCAATGTCTTTAGCGGTGTCGATAGCGGCTCTGAAGTTTTCTGCGGTTGGCTGTGCTATAGCAATCTCGATGAGCGCCCATGCCTTGTAGGTTGAATTCTCAATGTCTTTAGCGGTGTCGATAGCGGCTCTGAAGTTTTCTGCGGTTAGCTGTGCTTTAGCAATCTCGATGAGCGCCCATGCCTTGTCGTATGAATGGTCAATGTCTTTAGCTGTGTCGATAGCGGCTCTGAAGTTTTCTGCGGTTGGCTGTGCTTTAGCAATCTCGATGAGCGCCTCTGCCTTGTACCTTGAATCCTGCATTTGCTTAACTATGTTTAGGGCAGTAGTGAAGTCACTGCCTTCGACAAGGTTCTGGCAAAGATTTCTAAGCCTCTGATCATCTAAAATTAGCCTTGACAGCGCTATAAACGTCCCTTTTGTCGCTGTCAATAGGGGCGTCAGCAAGTAAACAGCACAATCCTCCATCCAAACTTTTGAAAAACGGGGCAAGTTCTTCTGCTGCAATCGCTCCAAGGTTTCCCGCGCTTGCTCCATTTTCCCCTTATCCTGAGTAGCATCTTTTACCAACTCCCACGCCAGCAGCAGATACCACAAGATACAGCGTTCAATATCAAACTGCTCCACCAGCGCCCAAGCTGTGGTGATATTGCCGACTCGCAACGCCTCCAAGGGTGACTCTTGAGTAGTTATCTGTATCACTCGCCCTGCGTGGAGCAGCAGAAACTCTGCCATCCCAGCCCCATCATCGGTTTCGGCTTTACTCCACAACGCTCTCTGCACCGTCTTTAGGGGCAAATCCGGCTGCTCTGGTAACTGTTGCCGTTGAGCCGTAACATAGTCTTGATGATGGGCAAGTTCATACAACTCCTGCCACCGCTTCCCCTCCTGCAAGTGTTCGGCATAATACTGTAGAGCATAAGCACTCTGGTGTTCCTGCCATTTGCCACAGTAGCCGATTAAATCCTGCAAGGCATCTTCGGCTTCATCTCCTAGCTGGTTGCCAAACGTCTTAGCCAGCAACGGGTGGGCAAAAGCGTAGAACTTGCCCTCGGTAATCTGCATCCAGCGCGTCACTTGCCAATACTTGCCTAGCTGTCGCAAGTCGCGATCGCGCATTTGGGTTAATGTTTTGATATCCTCTTTCTCTAGTACCCCTTTCGCTACCGCTAGTAGGGCAAACAACTGCAACGTTTGCTCGGGTAATTTCAGTTCATCTAAACCATTGAGCTGTTGCTCGACGTATTCCTCAAATCCCGTGGGCGTTTGTGCCAAAACTTCCCGCACATCCTGATTTTGAGTTGCCACCTGTCTCAACTCATCAATTAGATAACGCAGGTATAGGGGAAACCCACTCGTTATCTCATCCAGCCTGTTAACAAACTGATCATCTTTTGCATAAATTGCTAACTCCCTGATTTCCCCTAGCCACTTGGGAATTGCCTCACGGGATAACCGTTTCAGGCACAGTCTCTGATCAGCATCGTCTATCCAATTACGCAGGTAGGTTGGCTTCTCTTCTTCCTCAGCGCGTGCTGAAGCAATCACAAACACGCCATCCGGGAGCAATGGAAAAAACGGCTCAAAAGTTTCAGAAGCCTCATCCAACCCATCTAAAACGATTACCAAACGCTTACCCTCTGGGGAGACAGGTTTGCGTAACATCCCCACCAGCAGCTCCCGCATCTGATTCTCATCAGTGGGAAACTGCCCATTGCGGATGTTGTAATACAAATAGAGTTGCTTGAGCAGATGACGATAGGCTTCTGAGACGGAGCGCGTTTTCTGGTAACGATAACTAAAGCAGTGATAGGCGATAAAATAATCGTCTTGTTTTGTCTGTTGCCAATGAGACAACAGAGCCGATTTGCCAAAACCTGCCGCCCCCGTTACCAACAGCACACCCTTAGAATTATTCAGTACAAAGTCATCAAGCTGACGCTTCTCTTCCTCCCGCCCTTCCAAGGGTTGTTGAGTATAATCATTGATAATTCGCTTAACTTGAGCTTCTATCTCGT
Source organism: Coleofasciculus sp. A1-SPW-01 (assembly GCF_040217205.1). Classification (NCBI taxonomy): domain Bacteria; kingdom Bacillati; phylum Cyanobacteriota; class Cyanophyceae; order Coleofasciculales; family Coleofasciculaceae; genus Coleofasciculus; species Coleofasciculus sp. A1-SPW-01. Next base: position 49,445 of record NZ_JAVJNP010000174.1, read on the forward strand.
GTCCGCTATATTGCTCACCAATAATCGAGATAGCGGGTTCATCTAAGATTTGGTTGAGGCACTCCAATCCCTCTGGCTCTTGCTCCAGCCGTTGAATCACTCGGATTGCCCGCAGCGATTGCTCAGCAAAGGGGCTAGGAATAATCGCCGGATCAATTCTCAACCGGAACAGCACTTCCTCAAATTGAGCCGGATTCAGCGTTTTCAGACGCTTTTGTACCTCGCCTCGACTATCCATTCACCCTATCCACCTGATACCAACTTACCTTCTATCCTGTCATGCTGAACGTTCTATCCTGTCATGCTGAACGTTCTATCCTGTCATGCTGAACGTTCTATCCTGTCATTCTGAGCGTTCTATCATGTCACTTTGAGCGTTCTATCCTGTCACTTTGAGTGTTCTATCCTGTCACTTTGAGTGTTCTATCCTGTCATTCTGAGTGTTCTATCCTGTCATTCTGAGTGTTCTATCCTGTCACTTTGAGTGTTCTATCCTGTCATTCTGAGCGTTCTATCCTGTCATTCTGAGCGTTCTATCATGTCACTCTGAGCGTTCTATCCTGTCACTCTGAGCGTTCTATCCTGTCACTCTGAGCGTTCTATCCTGTCACTTTGAGCGTTCTATCCTGTCATTCTGAGCGTTCTATCCTGTCACTCTGAGCGTTCTATCATGTCACTCTGAGCGTTCTATCCTGTCATTCTGAGTGTTCTATCATGTCACTCTGAGCGTTCTATCCTGTCATTCTGAGCGTTCTATCCTGTCATTCTGAGTGTTCTATCATGTCACTCTGAGCGTTCTATCATGTCACTTTGAGCGTTCTATCCTGTCATTCTGAGCGAAGCGAAGAATCTGGACAAATGCTTCGCTAGAGTTCCTTCGGCAGATGCTTCGCTACACTGCGTTTCGCTCAGCATGACAGCTTCTACCTTAGACTGCACTACCAAACTGTAAGTATTTAACCAGACATGATATCACCCTACCTCTTCAGATGTGGAGCCGCTTGATAAATCGAGTCTAGCAATGCCGACAGCGACTCGCCTTCTTTTTGACTCGCCAATTTAATAATCTCTTTCGCTTTTTGTACCTGTGCCACATTCATTGGCAGTTGCGACTCATCCACCTCATAGTAGAAAATCACCTCATCAAACTGGGCTGGAAGGAGACATTTGAGCAGCTTAAACGCCAAGATTCTCGGTGCAACGCCGGATGACACCTGGGCTGGGGGTGAAGCCGGAACAGGTGCAGGCGTCGTCTCACCCTTCAGTGGCGGCTTCCCTGACTCCCCCCGCATCCCATTCACCAGTTGTTGAAATCCTGCCTCATAGTTATCGTCATTAATACTAATGTGGAGAAAAGATTGCAGAAAAAACGGCTTTTGGCAGTCTTTGTAGAGAACCGGAATTAAGCGACGGCTGGGAGTCAGTGACTCAAGTTTCGCCCGTTTTTCTTCCTCAACTTGTGCCATCAGCCATGCGTCTTTCTCATAACTCACCCACTGGGAATTAACACTATCCGGGGAGAGAACCAGAACTAGAATACCTGCATTGGTTAATCCTTCTTCCAACTTATCCGGTATTCTATCACCGGGCAGAATCTCCCATTTATCCAACCAAGCATCAATCCCTTCGCGGGTGCGTAAATCCGTTGCCAGACGCTCAACAAAGGGTTTGTCGATACTGCTATGACTGATAAACGCTTTCATTATTTCAGATTATTAATATTGGGATTATTAATTCGTCATTTGTCATTTGTCATTTGTCATTTGTCAGGGAACAGAGAAAAATGTCCTAACCTGTCTTGGTACTGCTAAAACTTACTCATCTCCCTCATCTCCCCCAGCTTCCCCTAACGGTACTTAGACAAAAAATGAAGTCTAAGTACCGCCGTAAAAATGCCATTTACAAGTCGCCAACGTAGGTGTCGAGGGCTTTAGCTGTTTCCACTAGAGGATGATGACTATCCACTAAAATCGGACTGTTGCTGGTAACCTCATCAATGGGAATACTCACAACCACTCCATTTTGCCAAGCAACCATTTTTTGATAGTCATCCTTGGCAATTAAATCGACAGCCGCTTTGCCAAAGGAGGTAGCCAGCAAACGGTCTAATGCTGAAGGCGCACCACCCCGTTGAACGTGACCTAATACCGTCACCCGCGCTTCAATTGTATCCCCACTGAAGTGAGAAATCTGATCCGCGACATAATCTCCGATACCCCGTAATCGAATCTCACCCTGGGAGTCTGTGTAGTAGCGTTCTTGACCCTCAATGGTTTTCGCCCCCTCAGCTACAACCACGATCGCAAAGCGGCGATTCCAGCGATCGCGCAGTTCGGTGATATGCTTGCAAACACCACTAATAGAATAGGGAATCTCCGGGATCAGGATTACATCAGCACCGCCAGCAATCCCGGCATTTAGAGCGAGATGTCCGGCTTCGCGCCCCATCACCTCAACCACCATTACGCGATCGTGACTGGCGGCTGTATAGGAGAGGCGAGATAAAGCATCAACAATGGTGTTCACCGCCGTATCGAAACCAACGGCTAAATTGGTGAACGCCACATCATTATCAATCGTTTTGGGGACGCCCACAATATTCATATTCCCTTTATGGGCAAGCTGGTTCATAATCGCCAGACTCCCGTCACCACCAATAACAATTAGGGCGTCTAGACCTAATTTCTGATAACCAGCGATAATCTGATCGGCTTGAGCCTCGGTATCCCCTTTATTAATTGAACCAAGGATAGTACCACCAGTACTCAGGAGTGGGTCGATTCCCCGACTATCTAAACCATGAACATTCAGTGAGACTGCTTTGCCTTCCAATAAACCTTGGGTGGCATAGGGAATACCTAAAACTTCCCAATCATAGCTCAGGGTAGCATGTCTAACCGCAGCGCGAATGACCGCGTTTAATCCGGGACAGTCACCGCCACTGGTGAGTAGACCAATCCGTTTGCGAGTTTCCATAGGTCGATCTCAAGTTGTGTTCTATTGTGGATAGTTTTTAACGAAGGCTGTTTGATGCATCAAGAATTGCGAAATCCTTGTAGTGCGAGCATCTTGCTCGCTACCCATTCCCAATTTAAATGCGTGACAGCTTACTGGCAGGTTATCTCTGCCAATCCGCGTCTTCACGAAGTAAGGCGTGGTTCATGAACCCTTGCTGGTCTGTAAACATCTAGTCCAAGATAGCCAATTTTCTTTGATCTGAGAGTATCAAGCAGCACTGCGGCTTTAGAAAATGCTGATTGAGAAGTCGTGATTGGTGATGGGCAAGACCAATATCTTTTCTCCACCCAGGCTGGTATCATCGTTGTTGATTCTAACGTCCAGGCTTTTGAGTCCCTTGTTTCCATGAATGAGCTACGCGGCAAACAGGCATTTATCTGTGATATGGATGGCGTGATTTACCACGGCAACCGCTTACTGCCAGGAGTGGAGGCATTTTTGGACTGGTTAAAAGCGTCGGAAAAGAAATTTCTGTTCTTGACTAATAGCAGTGAGCGATCGCCTCGGGAGTTGCGGGAGAAGCTCAAACGGTTGGGCGTAGAAGTCCCAGAGGAACATTTCTACACCAGCGCCTTGGCAACGGCGGCATTTTTGGCTCAACAATGTCCCGGAGGAAGTGCCTTTGTGATTGGGGAAGCCGGGTTGACAAATGCGCTGTATGATGCTGGGTTTTCCATGAACGATACCAACCCCGATTATGTGGTGGTGGGCGAGACGCGCAGTTATAGCTTTGAGAAATTAGAACAGGCGGCGCAGTTAGTGATTAAAGGGGCAAAGTTAATTGGCACAAATCCTGACTTAACTGGACCGAGTGAGAAAGGAATTGTGCCAGCGACAGGGGCGTTAATTGCACCCTTGGAACTGACGACGGGGGCGAAAGCCTATTTTGTCGGCAAGCCAAATCCCCTAATGATGCGCCATGCTCTGAAGAAGCTAGGCTGTCGTCGCGAGGATACAGCCATCATTGGCGATCGCATGGACACCGATATCATCGCCGGGATTGAGTCAGAAATCGAGACGGCATTGGTGTTATCCGGAGTCACCCGCCAAGAGGATTTAATCCATTTTGCCTATCGTCCCCACTATATTTTGCCAGGAGTGGGGGATTTAGTCCCTTGACATAGACTAATAGCAAGTTGCGTTTAAAGATAGCAGATAGAGTAGATGGGGTGAGGGGGTGAGGGGGAGATGGGAGAAAAAGAAAGTTCTACATTAGACTGCAATTTGATATAAACCTATATCGCAAGTGATCAACCGGACACGATATATAGCAGTACCAAGACAGGTTAGGACATTCTGTACTATTCCCTGTTCCCTGTGACACACCGAGCGTGTTACCGAGCGGAGTCGAGGTAAGTCGAGGTGTTCACTTCTTCCCTCTTGGGATCAACTGATGTCCTTTCCGTACCTCGTAGTGCTATAGTACCAAATCAGGGTTGGCTACCCCCGTTCCAGTCCGCGCAGGCGGACTTTGTTTGTGTAGCAGCGATTTCAATCGCCGTAGCTTACTATTCAGCTTGAACTGAATCCCATCACCTCAGCTACGGCGGTGGTGGTTGGCTCAATTCCTCGCTGTAATTGGTTGTTGCAGTGTTGAATCGCCGTATCCGGATCTTTTAGCCCATTCCCTGTCAGCACACAAACCACCGTTGCTCCCGTGGGAACTTGATCTTTCACTTTCAATAACCCCGCCACCGATGCAGCGCTAGCGGGTTCACAAAATATTCCTTCTTTTGAAGCTAAGAGGCGATAGGCTGCCAGAATTTCCTCATCAGTAACGCTATTAAACTGTCCCTGACTGGCATCTTTTACCGCAACAGCTTTCTGCCAACTGGCGGGATTACCAATCCGAATCGCGGTGGCGATTGTTTCCGGATGCGCCACTGGTTCACCCAGAATTAACGGTGACGCGCCAGCCGCTTGGAATCCCATCATCCGAGGTAAGCGATCGCACTTCCCATGTTGATGATACTGGCAAAAGCCCATCCAGTACGCCGTAATATTCCCGGCATTTCCCACCGGAATACACAGCCAATCTGGGGCATTTCCTAAATTATCAACAATTTCAAACGCGCCCGTTTTTTGACCTTCCAATCGATAGGGATTGACCGAATTCACCAACGTTACCGGATAATTTGCCGCTAACTCCTGGACAATCCGCAAGCAGTCGTCAAAATTTCCCTCAATTGCCAATACCTGCGCCCCATACACCAATGCCTGCGCCAACTTCCCCAAGGCGACATAGCCATCCGGAATTAACACAAAAGCCTGCATATCTCCCCGAGTCGCATAAGCCGCAGCCGAGGCAGAGGTATTCCCCGTACTGGCACAAATCACGGCTTTTGCCCCAGCTTCCTTTGCCTTAGAAATCGCTAGGGTCATACCTCGATCTTTAAAGCTACCCGTCGGGTTAAGACCATCATATTTAACCAATACCTTGACTCCCTTACCCACCGCTTCTGAAAGGGCAGGGGTAGGGATCAGAGGCGTATTTCCCTCCAAGAGAGTCACTACGGGAGTTGAGGCGGTGACGGGTAAATAAGACCGATAGGTCTCAATTAGACCCGACCATTGACAAGGCTTAGTAAAAGTATCTGTAGTTTGAGGGGTATTGGTAGCAGACAGAGTCATGTGATTTATTACTGAATTTTGGTCATGACAAATGACCCGAAAAAACGTTTGAGTGACCAGACGTGCCATAGCACATATGTAGGGGCGGGTTTCACCATTATCGCTGCTTGCCACCCAGATGTCACTAAACCCGCCCTAACTAAGTGCAAGAACTCTTCGACATAAGACGTAGCTTGCTTCTCAAGGGAGCGAGTATGACATAAGACGAATGACATAAGACAAATGACATAAGACAAATAACAAATAACAAATTCATCCCACACCTATTGGTCATGGGATGAACTCAATCAATTACCGAGAACGGTTATGAGTGACCGATTCTTTGGATTTGTTATTACGACGCTTCACCAGTTTCGGACGTTCTACTTTGTTATCAACCTCGATGGCGGCTAACTCCGGTTGCGTGTGGTCGTAGACCATTTGCAAGGCGGCGGCAGCGATCGCGTGGGGGTCGTATTCTTCACTCAACTCCCGCACGATAGGCAGGAATGATGCCATACGTTCTCCGGTGAGTGCCTCTCGTAACTCATCTTGCAATTTCTCCAAGCGCCGCGCTTCGATTTGCGATCGCGTGGGAATCCGAGACACCTGTAAGTTCTGCCGGACTTTCCGTTCAATCTGGTGCAGTTTGCGCCGTTCAAAGGGTTGAATCAAGGAAATCGCGGTTCCGGTTTTCCCAGCACGTCCGGTACGACCAATTCGGTGAATATAACTTTCCACCTGATCAGGCAGATCATAATTAATCACATGGGTGAGATGATCCACATCCAGACCCCGTGCGGCAATATCCGTCGCCACCACCCAGCGCACCTGACTCTGGCGGAATCGGGACAACAAGCGCTCCCGTTGGCTTTGGCTGAGGTCGCCATGATACTCATCCACGCTATGCCCAGCCGCTTGTAACTGACTGGTGAGTTCCGCTGCTGACCGCCGCGTCCGCACAAAAATTAGGGCGGCTTCCGGGTCTTCCAGCGCCAAAATTGGCTGTAGGGCTTTGGACTTTGAACACCCACGGGGAATCATATAAACCCGTTGCTCAATCCGTGCTGGGGTAGCTTTGGGTAGTTCCACGGTTACCGTCACCGGGGATTTGAGGAACTGGTTGACTAAATCCCGAATTGCCTTCGGCATTGTTGCCGAAAAACAGGCAGTCTGGCGTTCTTTCGGGGCTTGCTTGAGGATTTTCTTGACATCATCGATAAAGCCCATGCTCAACATTTCATCGGCTTCATCTAAGACCACCCATTTGACTTGATCTAATTTGAGATCTCCTCGATCCAGCAAATCGATCACTCGTCCTGGCGTCCCGACAACCATTTGAGCATTACGTTGTAACAGACGAATTTGGCGATCAATAGATTGTCCTCCGTAGACGGTGACTATACCGACACGGCGATTGCTGGTCAAGTCCCGAATGGCATCTGCCACTTGTCGGGCTAATTCCCGTGTTGGGGCAAGAATTAAGGCTTGTACGCCTCGGGCATTAGGATCTATCTGTTCCAACATCGGCAAAGAAAAGGCAGCGGTTTTCCCTGTACCGGTTTGAGATTGAGCGACCACATCTCGCCCTGCCAACAGTTCTGGAATGGCTTGAGATTGAATTTCCGTTGGTGTATCAAAACCTAATTTTTCCAGTTGATGGAGGCACTCTTCAGATAAGCCCAGATTATTGAATGAAAGGGTCATAATTTAACGGTTGTTGTGAGTTTTTCGTGATGGTTAAGGTCAGTCGTCAGTGATCAAGAGTCTGGGTTAAGGAGTTGGCAATCGCCAACATTCCCTTACCCTGAATCGACTCTAGTTAACCGACAACTAACAGTGGACTAGGGACTACAGAACCATAGAGGTCATAGATGCCAGCATCGGTGATTTCTACTTCCACGATGGTCCCCAAGGGGGCTTCGCCTTGGACGTAGACTAATCCATCGACCTCGGGGGCAAATCGAGCTGAGCGACCGATCTGTTTTCCGGTTGAGGGGTTCTCTTGCTCAATCAGAACGTCAACGATCTTGCCCACTTCACCTTGGTTTTTCTTCAACGTAATCGGTTGTTGAACTGCCATCAGCGTCTGGCGACGCTCCTCCATGACGGCTTGAGGAACTGAATTGGGCAAGTTGTAGGCTGGTGTACCCTCTTCGGGAGAAAAAGTAAAGACACCAACGTGGTCAAACTCGTGATGCTGGACAAATTGCAGCAAATGATTAAAGTGCTGCTCTGTCTCGCCAGGAAACCCGACGATAAAGGTAGTCCTCAGCACCGCATTCGGCAAGGCGGTTTTAATGTGATCAATAATCTGATCATTCACTCGCCCCTGCCAAGGACGGTTCATTGCACGCAGGACTTCTGGATGGGAATGCTGTAGGGGTAAATCCAAGTAAGGCAGAACATTAGGCGTTTCCTGAATTGCTGCCATCACTGGCTCGGTTAAACCCGTCGGATAGGCATAGTGCATCCGAATCCAGGGGATATCCACCTTACCTAATGCCCGCAATAGTTCAGCTAACTTGGGTTCTCCATACAGATCGACGCCATAGTTGGTTGTGATTTGAGAAATGAGGATTAATTCCTGCACGCCTTGGGACGCCAATTGTTCAGCTTCCGCCACAATTGATTCAATCGTTCGCGATCGCTGGTTTCCCCTCAGATACGGAATAATGCAGAAGGCGCACCGATAGTTACATCCTTCTGCTACTCGCAGGTAAGCGACTCCTTCTGAGGTTGTGCGATAGCGCGGCGTTGTTTCATCCGCAATATAGGTGGGTTCGGCTGAAACGGCTTTGACCCGTTCTCCTGCTTCTACCCGTTCTATCACTTCGACGATATTTTGATAATCGCCCGTTCCGACTACAGCTACAGCTTCTGGCAATTCTGCCAACAATTTCTCTTGAAAATGTTGTGCCATGCAGCCAGCAATAACAATTTTCTTATTGGCTTCTGCTAGCTCAACTAACGTGCGAACTGATTCTGTCCGCGCTGCCTCTATGAAGCTACAGGTATTTACAATAACATAGTCGGCTAAATCTTCGTTGCTATCGACTGGGTAGCCCGCTTGAACCAGCAGACCCAGGATATGCTCCGTATCAATACGATTTTTTTCACAGCCTAAATGAGAAATGGCAATGGTTGGCTTGTTGCCCATGCGGTTATCTACTACAATCGGCACTAGAGTGGAGTAGCGCTTGATTTCCAGCGCTCCTAATCAGTAAGCATGAGTCGTGAGCAGTTCCCTGTAACCGTTCTGGAGAGAACGCCTCCAGAGTTCAGGCTGATTCAATCCTGATCACTTAATTTTTTCCCAGCTTTACTCGATTCATAGGGGCATAGTCTTAGAGTTTACCCACGCTCCACCAGTCCGGATGTTCTTTGGTTGCTCTAGTTTAACCCCGTTACTTATTTATATAAAATTTTATTAATATATGCAATACACTCGGTAACTTAATCTAACTTGACGCTTGACTGGGGGAAGGGCGACTATTAGCGAGCGTCTGCTGACGTTACCCTACTTAGCGGTTGGTGCTTAAGAATTAGGCGATGGTTAGGATTCTGAGAGATTTATGCTGTCAATTACCATGGTATATCCCATTTGTCAATCCATCGAATTAGTTAGATAGAGAGTCTCTGTGGTTGTCAAACCTGAGTATATTCAAATTCTTGTGAACGGTTTTCAGGTAGATACGTGAACTTACAACAAATTTTCAAAACACCCAATCCCATCATTGGCGTTGTGCATCTGTTACCCCTGCCAACGTCTCCCCGTTGGGGAGGAAGTTTAAAAGCGGTGATTGATCGAGCCGAACAAGAGGCGACAGCACTGGCATCAGGGGGAGTTGATGGGGTAATCGTGGAGAATTTTTTTGATGCTCCCTTCACCAAAAACCAAGTCGATCCCGCTGTCGTTAGTGCGATGACCTTAATTGTGGGACGGTTGATGAATTTGGTCACATTACCCGTGGGGATCAACGTGTTACGCAATGATGCCCAAAGCGCGATCGCGATCGCCAGTTGTGTCCGTGCCCAGTTTATTCGGGTGAATGTTCTCACCGGAGTCATGGCAACGGATCAAGGATTAATCGAAGGACAAGCTTACGAACTGTTGCGGTATCGCCGAGAACTCGGTAGTGATGTGCAAATTTTAGCTGATGTCTTGGTTAAGCATGGACGCCCCTTGGGATCACCGAATTTGACTACGGCGGTACAAGAAACCATCGAACGAGGGTTAGCCGATGGCGTCATCCTCTCCGGCTGGGCAACAGGTAGTCCTCCCAGTCTAGAAGACTTAGAATTAGCATCAGCCGCCGCTAATGGAACGCCTGTATTCATCGGTAGCGGTGCCAACTGGGAAAATATTCCCACCTTGATGCAAGCCGCCGACGGGGTGATTGTCTCCAGTTCCCTGAAACGACGGGGACGAATTGAGCAACCCATTGACCCGATTCGCGTCAGTCAATTTGTGGAAGCGGTACGACGTGGTGTTAACACGACAGCGTCGCCGAAACCCATGTCTTCGGTCAAGTTACATTCTAAGTAGGAGTGAGCCATAAATTTCTCGCTTATTCCTGAAATTGTTAGTGCTGATAGACAAATTATGAGACGCCGACGTTCTGCTCCCTGGATTCATCGCCACTCCCGCCCAATCATTGGTGCGATCGCGATTCTTGGTGCTTTAGATACGGCTTACCTTACCTTGGTGGAAACTGGGGTGTTTAAAGAAGCCGTATGTCCCACAGGTGAGGTAATCAACTGTCAAGCTGTCTTAAGTAGTAGTTATGCTTGGCTTTTGGGTGTACCCCTAAGCTTGTTTGGCTTTTTAGCCTATACTGCGATCGCAGTATTTGCCTTTGCCCCCCAACTTGTTAAATCATCGGCTAACAAAGACTTTCGCCGACAAGTAGACGATGGGAGTTGGCTGCTGATGTTTGCTGGCTCAACCGCCATGGTTATCTTCAGCGGCTATCTTGTCTATTTGATGTCGTTTGTAATTAATGCCTTTTGTATCTATTGCCTGGTATCCGCCTTCTGCTCCATCGCCTTATTCGTGCTGACGATCATTGGGCGTGAGTGGGAAGATGTGGGACAACTGTTTTTCACGGGCATTGTTGTCGGTATGGTAGCGCTGATTGGCACCTTGGGTATCTATGGCATGAGTGGTGAACAGACAACGGCTGGTGGAGTAGACAGTGGCGTGATTCCCCCAGTAACCACTGCACCCACAGCCCCCTACGGCTGGAAAATAACCACCACCTCTGGCGAAGCGGAAATGGAACTCGCTCGTCATCTTACCGCCGTTGGTGCTAAAAAATATGGTGCGTTTACTTGTCCCCATTGCCACGATCAAAAGGAGTTATTTGGCAAAGAAGCCTTTAGCGAAATCGATTATATCGAGTGTAATCCGGCTGGGAAAAATCCGCAGCCTCAAGTGTGCCAAGCAGCGGGAATACAAGGGTATCCGACTTGGGAAATCAATGGTCAGTTGTATCCTGGGGTTCAGAGTTTGGAAAAATTGGCAGATTTAACCAACTACCAAGGAAAACGCGACTTTAAGTATCAATTGCCTCGGTGAGAACTGTAGAGACGTTGCATGCAACGTCTCTACACGGTTAATCCGACAACGCAAATAAATCGAGGGGGAGATGACCATACATTTCATTAATACCCCCTTCAAAGGAAGATTGGCAGGATACTAAAACACCGCGATGCTCACCCGTATAGGAATCGATATAAAACAATCCTGAATTGCCGTTATATTTGATATACACCGCTCCCTCAATCGGAGTCAGGTCAAGATTCGGTTGATACCCTAAAGCTTGAGCATAGGTTTTGAGCGCCGATAAACCCTGAGCCGCTGTATTCGCGCAAATACCAAAAATTTGATAATCTGAATGTTCGGCAAGTAACGCTAAGGCTTGCCGCAGTTTCTCTTTTTCGGCATCTGAAACCACAGGTTGACTCTCAATGCAGTTGAAGGGTTCGAGAAGCGCTTGAGCGTCTGAGAGGGTTAGAGGGGTAGAGTTTTGGGTAGACATAACTGGCGGCGATAATAACGTGATCGATGATATAGCAAAAGGTACACAGCAGAAGGCAAAGGACAAAAGGCACACAGTAGAACGCACAGAGGGTAGAAGGAAAAAGTACCCAAGTTCACGCCTAGGGTGACTTCATCAGATTTGGTATCACTTCAACATGATATTGATCACTCAATTCATGTAAAATTAATCACATTTTTTAGCCTTTATTATCACAAGCTTTCAGAGATATCGATCAAGATTTAGTCAACATTTTTACGTAAAAATAATATTTATACATAAAAAAACATCAAAAGAAAAGATCTGCAAAATTTATGAATACTTGTCCCTGCTGCTCCCATCCCTTACTTCGGCACATTAGCCACCATCATCTCTACTGGTTCTGTTCACACTGTTGGCAGGAAATGCCCAGCGTTGATACCACTCATCGTCAACCTGTCCAAGAACTAGAGCGGCTATTTAATCTGCCAACTGTCTCCAGTAAGACTAAATTAGTCAGTCGCCTGTAGTACATATTTACTAAATCTATGCCCATCAGTCCCGGTAATATTTACCGTTCATGGCGTATTACCGAGAAAATTAAGGGTATAGATCTCCGCAGAGGAGTTCTTTAATTATGGATTACTTACCCATCTGTTCATCAATTGCCGCAAATCTAGCCACTTTTTTAGACAATCTCCCTTACCAACATCAGTCAATCATCAATGGAAACATCAATGGAAAAGCGAAACATGAAATTGATTGTCAGGCGAGTGAAATTGTCCGCTCTTGTTTAGCTGACTATCCCATTAACCTTTATCTCGAAGGAGAACATCCAAAGCTCAATCCTCACGCTAACTATTCTATATTTGTCGATCCAATCGATGGGACATCCAACTGGTTACGTCAAGTGGGTGACCCGTCTTTCGTTATGGCGATCGCGGCAAAATCATCCGACGTCACCTTAGGGGATCTCGATTTTGCTTATGTGCAAGGATTACGGTCGGGAGACTGCTACTATGGGACTCAGACAGCTGCTTATTTTCAAAACGCTCACAGTCAAGACTACACTCAGATTTACTGTCACTCTCAAGTCTCCCTAGAGGACGCGATCGCCTACTTACGTCCCGGCTATCATCGGGCAAAAGAAGCATTGAGCGGCAGTTTCCCCTTGTGGGTATGCTGTCGGGATATTCGCTCCGTTGATAACTCAGCCATGGAATTTTGTGAAATCGCCCGAGGCGCTGCTGATTTCATGGTCGAATGTCGTCATCTTTCGGATAATTATAATTTGCTCGCCTATCCAATTTTAAAATCAGCCGGCGGTTATCTGGTTGATTTTCGCGGCAATTCTCTGGCGTCTCTCAGTCTGGAATCGGAATATATTGTCGATTATGTTGCCTGTGGTTCCGGCTATCTATTACGGGAAATTCTCCATATTATTCAGCGTTGGGAGCAAAATCACGAAAAAAGTTTCCGTAGTTTTTTAGGGGAAATTGAGCGGGAAAACCAAGTTTTGGGAAGTCAAATTGCTTGATTAGTCTTATGTCTTATGTCATTCGTTGTTCGACAACAGTCGGGTGGATGAGTGCTGATAGTTGCAGAGATAAATCTTGTCCAGGAGTGTAGTACAGGTTAAATTAGGAAGCTATAATCGAGAACTCCTAATTTTTTATATAAAATGCTCAAACCCCTGTCCTTGACGACTGCACTATCCCTAACCCTCCTAACCTTTACCGCCGGATGTTCCCCTCAATCTAATCCCTCCCAACCTTCCGCCAATGAAAACGAGATCGATAGTGTCTCAGTCGCCGACAGTCCATCAGAAGCGGAATTGGCGCAAAAACCAGTCGTTCCCTCACTCGCTTCCCCGGATAATCCCAATCCGGCGATTCAAGCGCAAATTGAGCAGTACATGAATGGTTTAGCCGCCAAAGGATTTGCCAAGGAAAATCATGGGATCTGGATTCAAGCTGGGGATACTCTGCTAGCGAATTATCAAGGTACTGTTCCCTTACCTGCGGCTTCTATCACCAAAGTCGCCACCTCCCTGGCTGCATTACAAACCTTTGGTCCCGATCACCAATTCATCACCCTGATTGGCGCAACGGGTGCTGTGGAAAACGGGGTTCTCCAAGGAGACTTAGTGATTGAAGGGGGAGACGATCCATTCTTTGTCTGGGAAGAAGCGATCGCTCTCGGTAATCTCCTCAATCAGATGGGTATCCAGCAGGTAGCGGGGAATTTAATAATCACAGGTAAATTTTACATGAACTTTGAGTTTGAGCCATTCACATCAGGGACTCTTCTCAGACAAGGATTAAATAGTCAACTTTGGACTCCCGCCGCCCAAACCCAATATCAAACCCTACCCCCAGACACCCCCAAACCACAAGTTGCGATCGCGGGTTCGGTACAAGTCTCCCCCACCCCTCCTAGCAACATCCAACCCCTGATTCGTCACTATTCCTTCCCCCTGGCTGAACTGATCAAAAAAATGAATCAATATAGTAATAATAAAATGGCGGACATGCTCGCCAACTCCGTCGGAGGAGCGAATGTTGTCGCCCAACAAGCCGCCGCCGCTGCAGGCGTTCCTCAAGCTGAAATTACGTTAGTTAATGGTTCTGGATTAAGCGATCAAAATAAGATTTCTCCCCGTGCGGCTTCCGGTTTATTTCTCGCCATTGCTCGATACCTTCAACCTTATAATATGAGCCTTGGCGATGTCTTGGCGGTTGTTGGACAAGATGAAGGTATTTTAAACGAACGTCCACTTCCCCCATTCGCTATTGTTAAATCCGGAAGTTTAAATAATGTCAGCGCTTTAGGCGGAGCTTTACCCACGCAGCAGCAGGGAATTATCTGGTTTTCTACGATGAATATGGGTTACAACCTGGAAGGATTTCGCGCCCAACAAGAAGCACTGCTGCAAAGTTTTATGAGCCAGTGGGGAGCCGTTCAATCATTACCCGAACCCTTACAACCCAATCCCGAACGAGCCAGTAAAACCTCTAGCAATGAAATTGTCAATGAATTATGAGGAAATAGAGAATGGGAAACAGTGACAAAGGACATAAGACATAAGACTAATTTTCCGATTGGTTCGGCAATAGGGAATGTGGAGGAATGGGATGTTTCTAGACATTGCGATCGCAGCCCATTTTTGGTGGCAAGGCTAATTCAGCCGTGATTCAGAGAAAGCGGGCTTGCTATAATAGGGCAATAATTCTGAACTACCACCTCTTTAACTATGACTTCCCAGCAACTTGACAACCGCTCTCAAGGTCTCGAAGCGCGAGTTGCAGCCTTAGAGTCAGAGCTAGCCCAGTTGAAGCAACTACTTGCTGGCTTGCTTCAGCAGGAAACTCCTTGGTGGATGAAAGTGGCAGGCAGCTTTGAAAATGATCCCACCTTTGATGAAGCTGTTCGTCTGGGTCAAGAATGGCGGCAGTCTGTTGAGTAGCGAACTAGCGCTTTACGATGTACATTCTCGACACTGATCATCTTAGTCTTATCCAGCGTAATGGGGAAGAGGGCAGACGCATTCTAGCAAGGTTGGCAACCGTTCAAGAAGCGGAAGTTGCCGTTACCATCATTACCTATGAAGAACAAGCTAGAGGTCGTCTCAGTGTAATATCTAAGGCAAAAACGTTAGACAATCAGCTACTAGCATATAAATGGCTACAGCAGCTTTTAGATAATTACCGCTCAATTGTGGTTATTCCATTTAATCGTGATGCTGGTCTAGAACACCAACGCTTGAGAAAAGCCTATCCACGTCTGGGCAATATGGATCTAAAAATTGCCGCGATTTCTATTGTGAATAAGGCAATATTACTTACTCGCAATACATCAGATTTTGGACAAATTAAAGAATTGCAAATAGAGAATTGGTCAAGACTATAGCTAATTTTCTGATTGGTTCGGCAATAGGGAATGTGGAGGAAGGGGATGTTTCCAGACATTGCGATCGCGCGATTTTAGCTGACTCAATTCAACCGTAGCCCCTCGCTGTTCTAATTCTTTCCCCTGAGCAGCAGATAAGCCCGCATTTTGCTTAAATATAGCTCCCTCAACCTTCACACCACTCAGATTAGCATTGAAAAGATTCGCGCCTGTGAGATTTGCCTGTCTCAAATCCGCATTCGTCAAGTTGACATGACGCAGAAACGTATGACTTAAATCGGCTCCCCTGAGATTTAAATGACTTAAATCAGCACGACTCAAATCAGCGCGACTCAGATTTGCCCCTTCTAAATTAGCATGACTGAGGATAGCCCGACGCAATCGCACCTCCTTTAAATTGGCTCCCCTTAACATCGCCTGATTCAGTTGAGCATTGCTGAGATTTGCTTGGCTCAAATCGGCTCTGAATAGACTGGCTCCACTCAGATTTGCCTGTTCTAAAGTTGCCCCCTCTAAATTCGCTTGATCCAATTGGCTGCGCTGTAAGTCTGCACCTGTTAAGTTCGCCTGACTCAGGTTCGCCTCACTCAAGTCAACCTCACTTAAATCCCCGTACTGGAGGCTAGTTTGTCGTAAATTGGCATTCTTGAGATTGGCACCTGTGAGAATTGCCTGATTCAAATTTCCATGGCTGAGATCCGCCTGTTGGAGGTTGGTATGTCGCAGTTTCGCCCCAATCAAACTGGCGCGACGCAGATTAATGTTTTGCAAGTTGGAACGACTCAGGTTGGCGTTATTTAGGTTAGCGCCATTGAGATTGGCAGAATTCAAGTCAGTAACCGTTAAATCAGCCCCCATGAGTATGGCGCTACTTAAATTAGCGCCCCCCAATTTAGCTAGACTCAAATTTGCCTCACTCAAATCCGCACTGCTGAGATTTGCTTCCCGTAAATCGGCAGCACTCAAATCACTATTGCGAATGTCAGCTCCCTTGAGATCACTCCCGCGTAGATTAGCGCCTTTCAATTGGCAAAAAATGCGGTATGCCTCCAACTCAGAAACCGCTGATTCGCCCTTCTTAATTTTGACGACATCAAATTGCACGTTCTCGGTATAAATGGCAAAGACAACATTAAAAATATCCAAAAAATGAATAAAAAATCGACATTCTGTTTCCGGATATTTTTCGTAATAGCGAATTAGATTGGCAATACAATTATCTAAATGAGTGCGAACATAATTACACAATAAAATAATTTTGAGCAGGAGAATTACAATTGTCAGAGGACTACCTTGGCTGGTGAGAGTGATAAAGAGTGGGGAGGGTTCCTGCCCATTTTCTGTGGTTAAAAATTCCAAGGTGCGCCGACACGTTCGCAGTAATAGCTCCATGGTCGTCGTTTCCTCATTGTATGACTCATAGAGCATCTCTAGTTTTTCGGTCAGAGTCTTTTTGAAAAAATCAATCGACTGATGAGGACTCGTTGAAAAGAGTAAATAGTCGAGTAATTTCTGCTTAAAGTCTCGATAAGTCAGCGTTTTGCTCTGCTGAACAAACACATCAGCCGTATGGGAATAACTGTGCAGAAACTTACGCGATATCAGTTGTTTGAGCAGACGAATGATTCCATTGCCCAGTCGAGT
Source organism: Coleofasciculus sp. A1-SPW-01 (assembly GCF_040217205.1). Lineage (NCBI taxonomy): Bacteria > Bacillati > Cyanobacteriota > Cyanophyceae > Coleofasciculales > Coleofasciculaceae > Coleofasciculus > Coleofasciculus sp. A1-SPW-01. The sequence goes on from NZ_JAVJNP010000174.1 coordinate 66,649, forward strand.
AGGATTCGGGGGCGGTTCCTTTTTAAAGGTTGGCGAATTACAATGCACGGTGTACATTGCTAGCTCAAATTTAAACTTCTCTTTTAACCGTTTTGCCGTTTTCTTAGCTAATTCTCGCTGCTCAACTGGATTTTGAGAATCTAAATATTGCGGTAACAATAAATAATAAGCATATCGATGACTCCACCCTCGACGTTCGGTACGGCTTGAGGTAAAGACTTTAAGTTCTTGATAGTCTTGGCTTTCAATAAAATTAGCAATCCACGTTCTCAAACGATTCAGGGTCTGAGATACAGTAAATTTAACTGAGTCTACCTTAGCCAGCGTTTGAATCAACTCCTCTATCGAGTCTGAGCGCCGACTTGCCAACCAATTGTTAATTAAAATATAGCAAGACCGCTTCAGAGTATTTCTGAATTCTTGCTCATTCTTTTGCTCAAGAAGCTCATACATTGAGCGAGCGACATCTGGATTTGGTGTACACTCACTAGAAAAAAATAACTGCTTAAATTCCTGCAAAACAGTTTCAGGAGGGTCATTTTCCACTCGATCGAGTAGGAATTGAAAAATAACCTCCTGAGCTTGCTGAATCCGTTGCTGCTTTGATTCTCCATCAACCGAAGAATCGATTTGCTGATTGTCTGGTATGATGCGCCCCTCCATAAATAGGCAATGAGTTGGCTAATCCTGGTGGTTATCTGTCTCTACTGCTCCATAGCGGCGACAGTCTCTGCCTCTAGTTTAACCTTTTCCCAAAATATTCTTTATCGGAAACATTTATTGTAACCAAAATCCGTAGCATCTTGGGGAGCAGGCATACAGGGGAGATGGAGGAGATGGAGGAGATGGGGGAGATGGGGAAGATGGGAGAGAGAATTTACAAAGGATGAATGACCAATGACGAATGACGAATGACGTAGCTTGCTTCTCAAGGGTAGCGAGTTCCTCACCGTTAACTTTAAATTTTCCCGTCTACTTATCCAAAAATTGCACCCTGTTGTTTGAGTTCTTGCTTCATTGGCTCAGAGAGTCCAGAATTATTCCCAAATCGAGTTCCCTTAACCTTCACATCCGTGAGATTTGCATTAAACAGGTTGGCATCAAGAAGATTAGCATGATTGAGATTTGCACCCGTCAAATTGACGTGACGTAGCAAAGCTTTACTCATATCGCTTCTACTGAGGTTACTATTGCTCAAATCTGTGCGAGTTAAGTTCGTTTTCTGAAGATTAGCATGACACAAACTGGCATAACTGAGATCCGCCCGATCCAAGTTAGCACTACTTAAATTGGCATGGTTTAGCTGAGTCCAATTGAGTTGAGCGCATCTAAGATTAGCATCCCTGAGATCTACATCCTTAAGATTGGCTTGACTGAGATCAGCATTGCTCAGATCAGCATAGCGCAGGTTGGCATTCACTAGATTCGCAGAATTCAAGCTAGCATTACTTAAGTCAGCACTACTCAGATCGGCTTGCTGGAGATTAGCACGACGCAGTTTAGCGCTCTTTAAAATTGCACAGCATAGATTAGCTTGTCGCAGGTCAGCACAACGTAGATTTGCTTCACTGAGACTCGCACCGCTCAAATTAGCATCTTGAAGCATCGCACCGCTTAACTCCGTGCGATCAAGCATCGCACCGCTTAAGTTTGTCTGACTGAGTTTGGCAAGACTCAAGTCGGCTTTGCTCAAATCAGCCCCCGCCAAATCAGCCTCCCGTAAATCTGCTGCTCTCAGATCCATATAACGGATATCTGTTCCTCTTAAATCAGCGTTCCGCAGATCCGTTCCTTTCAATTGAGAAAAGACGCGATAGTTATCAAGATCCATAACATAAGCATCTGGCTCATCGTCATTATCACTAAGTTTAACGATGTTATATTGAGTGTCTTCGGTACAAATAGCAAAAACAATCTTGAAAACTTCCAAGAAATTAATCAACCACTGACAGTCTTTTTCAGTAGAATTTTCGTAATATCGAATTAATTGGGCAATACAAACATCAAGATGCGTTTGAGCATATTTACAAATTAAAATAATTTTCAGGAGAATCACGACTAAGGTTAAAGGGTTGCCACGATTCGTTAACAAAATAAACAGAGTCGAAGGTTCTCGACCATCTTCAGTGGTTAGTACCTCAATCATTCGCCGACATGTTCGTAGTAGTAAATCACCACTAATCGGTTTGAGATGATGATTTTCATAAAGACTATCTAATCGAGCAAATAAATACTGATCGAGTATTCCCGAATAAACGGGAGTGTTAATTAAAAACAACAAATACTTTTTTAAATCCTGTTTAAAGTCTTGGTAGTCTTTATTTGTAACGTATTGGTTTAAATGATCAGCATAACTTCGGCAATTAACCAATAGTTGCCGAGAGCTTATTTTTTTGATCAGTTGGATGACGTGAGGACCTAGACGAGTTGGATTACTAATTTTTTTATCGGAGTTAAAATTAGGAGAATCATATCGAGCCGTATACATGGCTAGATCGAACTTAAATTTTTTCCTCAGCCGTCTAGATAGATTTTTGGCAGTTTCTCGCTGTTCAATTGGATTGCGAGAGTCCAGATATTGGGGAACTAATAAATAAGATGTATACCGATGACTCCAGTGCTGTTGTTCGGCTTCATATTCAGCCGTATAGGGAGCCGAAAATAATTTCAGTTCTTGATAATCGTGGCTATCAACAAAATTAGCAACATACCCTTTTAGCCGAGTCATGGAAGGGGATATAGTTGTCGGCTTCAGCGGAGGATCACCAACTAATTGAATCAGGTTTTGAATAAAATTATAACTGCGTTTTGAAGACCAGTTATTAATTAAAATATAACAAGATCGTTTTAAAGTATTTCTGAATTCTTTATCATTTTTGCTGGCAATAATTGTATCAAGTGCTGTTTTTACATGAGGCTCACTCGGCTCTTTACCAAATATAAATAATTGGCGAAACTCTTGTAATACAGTTTCTGGGGGATTGTGATGAACAAGTTTGATCAAAAATTGATAAATAACCTCTTGAGCCTGCTGAATATTGAAGTCAGACCCAGAAATGTCCTCACCTGATAAATTCAATTGTTCGCTTTCTGGCAAGATGCGCCCCGTCATGATCCAAAAAAATGTTGATTTGAACTCTCTTCTTAGCCGAGCAGTATAGGGGTGTGCAAGGGAGATTTTCGCGGGTCAGTACTGACCGCCCCACTGCACTAGCCAAATTTTGCCGACGGGAGAAGGAGCAACTGCGATCGCATAACTAAGTCAGCTAACCCTTGCTAAGACGAGTCTACTCTTCATCATACCTTAGTCTAGCTTTCTGGGACATCACCCAAAAGCGGCTATCCCTCCCACCGTCTTGGCTGGGATAGTAAGGATAGCCATTTGGTACTGTCTTCACCATTGATGGTTCCGACCAGATTCTTCGCTTCGCTCCCATCAGACAGGTTAGAACGCAACTTGGTATTAAATCCTATAGCCCTGATGAAAACTGTTGCTTGGGCCACTGATACTTCGTTCTTGACTTCAGGGGTTCAGCTTGACGACTACCTCCGACATTTCCCAAGGCGGCATTTCCTTTGCTCTTACTACTTTGTAACAACTGGTGAGCCATTAACACCATCAATGATTCAAAAACTGACGTTTTTTCATTAGGATTTAGTGTAACAATGGGCGGTCGGTTTTTGTCATTCATAAAGCCGAGGGCAAAGGCAACATGCTCTTGTCCCAAAGCGCCAGGTAAATCCATACAAGTTAGACCGATTATCATCGGAATTTGGACTCGGCTGTTCATAAACGAGATAATTTCGCGAGCATCATTGAAAGAGCTAGAACGATTAGCTGCCACCAGTAAAATATAGGCATGAGCGCGACGAATCAATAAATCCCACATAAAATCAAAGCGCGATTGACCGGGAGTCCCATAAACTTGTAACTCCATATCCCGACCTAAAATGCGTGTACCAAAATCGAAAGCAACAGTTGTGCGTTTCTTCATTAGTGATGTGTTATCTGTCGCTTTGCGTTCTGTGTCAATTACTGTCGTTTGACTAAAGGTTCGTACAAACGTCGATTTACCAGCACCCACTGTTCCGGTTACGACAAGACGCATTGTTTCCATTATACTTTTCTCCGCAGTATTTCACCTAAGTTTATGAATGTCAGATCCGTTAAGCGAGTAACTTACTTACAGCACACCGCTGTAAAAAAATATAAAATTACCCGGAATTGCACTACACCCGAAATTAATTAGCTAACCTTTAGTGTTATCTAACCATTTAGACGGAACTGGCTCCGGCGGCAATGAGTCGCTTAAATAGACGTTCAGTCCAGCCTGTTTCTTGAAGTACGGCGGCTGAACTGACTTCAATGTAGGCTTGCTCAATGAAGGCTAAATCGATCATACAAATTCGACTGAGTGCTTCTTGCAGTTCAGCAGGTTTGTCATTGGCTTTGAGTCGTTTGTCTATATCTCGTATCACCGTTGCCATCGCCGGAACAACATGTTGCGGTCCAATGCCAATTCGCACATGCACCAAGCCAATTCGCCAACGACGTTCAGCATAAGCATTACCCCAGTCATCCATACCCGTAAACATTTCGTAGAACCACTGAACAAAGGTTTCCCGGAGCCGATGGATGCGATCAGGTGTGTGATTTAAAATTGCATTCATTTCTGGATCGCTGCCTAAGTAGGCGTAGAACTGTTCGGCTACCTCTGGTGCAATTTCTTTCCCCCAATCAGCATGGAATTTCAAGAGGGATTTATCGGTTTCAGTGAAATAAATCCGATCTTGCATTTTTTGCAAAAAATCATAAGCGTTCAGGGTCATATTTTTCTCTGATCTGGATTTTAGGGTAAGTCTCAAAATAGAGTCTTCTCTAGTTCTAGCAATTTTTCTAGAGTATTGTCTGCTTGTTTTATGATAAAATCATGAATATTTTGAGTGAATGTTAAAAGGCAGAGGGCATAAGGTTTATTATCTGTACGGGGTTGTTTAATCCGTTCAATTTGTCCTAATCTTTATGGCGACAGCTATACCATTAACTATTCAAGCTTTTCCAGGATTTTTTCCAAAATCCGGAAGCTCTGGTAATTTTTTGGATTTAACTCTGTATAGTTTTATGAAGTTAATCTCTAGAGTTGTGTAGCTCTAAAAACGAGCCAGTGGATTAGATGTTTCACCCCGCTAACATAATGATAGACAGAATTAAACTCATCGCCAGGATAAATGCGCCCCCCCAATAAAGAATGAGACGCTGAGGCTGAGGCGTCTGAGTGGAAGAAGAGGTTTCAACGCTTTGTCCTTTAATCGACTGTAACCATTCAGCGACTCGTTGAAACTTGGGCAAGTTTGGATGAAGTTTTGTGAGCGAGTCTTGCCACAACTGAATAGCTTGTTCTGGTTGATTATTTTGAGCAGAGAAAATACCCATATTGGCTAACGTTTGACCTTCTCGGTAGCGATCGCGTAACTCCTGGAACATGGACAGACTCTGCTGATAGCAATCGATCGCGTTCTGGTTCTGCTGCTGCTGAAAATACACATTCCCCAGATTACTTAACGTCTTTGCCATTCCGGGGCGATCGCTCAACTCGTTAAAAATACCCAAACTCTGCTGATAACATTGGTTCGCCTTCTCCCATTGACCAGCTAACGAATACACATTACCCAAATTAATCAGTGTCTGCGCCTCTTTGTCGCGATCGCCTAATTCTCGGCTGGCTTCCAAAGCCAATCCATGAGTGCGTTCCCAGTCTCCCCAGTACCCATGAGTATTAAAGAAATTAACCAAATTCTGAGCTAGAGACACCACCACATCCCACGCCTCCGCTTGATGCGCCCACTCCACCGACGCTAATATATTCGGGCGCTCGATTTCAAACCAGTATAGAGCCGTCAACAGCCAACGACGCTCTGTCGGCGCTTGCTCTTTACCCTTAACCACAGACTGAACCAACTGGCGACGAGTTTCTGGATTAATCGCCAAATCCACCATTTCAGCCGTCTCCAGATACCAGCGACTCAGCCGTAATCGAGCCGCTTGTCGCACATCCGCAGGTTCTTGCTGCGCCAACTGTCCTCGGGCAAACAAGCGCACCACATCATGGAAACGATAGCGCCCAGGACTTACTGGGGTGACAAGCTGCCATGCCACTAACGTATCAAAAGAGTGCTGCGCGATCGCAGGTTCCACCTCCAACAACCTCGGCGCGACTTCCGCCTTAAAATTCACACCGACTAAAAGTCCCAGTAACCGGAACAAACGCGCCGAGGCTTCATCCAATGACTGATAACTCAGCACTAGGCTAGGGCGTACCGACAAATCACTCAAGTGCATTTGTGCCAGTCGCTGTCGTTCATGCTCAAGCTTGCTGGCGTAATCAGCCAATTGCCAGTGGGGGGATTGGCGCAGAAATCCCCCAGTAATCCGCAGTGCTAACGGCAGATAATCGCACTGAATAATAATGTGTTGAGTGGCGTCGGGTTCAGCCGCGATTACCTCTGCACCAATAAGATTTTCCAACAGCGATCGCGCTTCGGGTTCACTCATCACCGGTAATTCGACAATCGTCGCCTCCTCCAACCCATTAATCTGGCGGCGAGTCGTAATTAAAACCGCACAAGTGGAACATTTAGGGAGTAAAGGACGAATCTGAAACTCATCGCGGGCGTTGTCCAGGATAATTAATACCCGTTTCCCTGCCATCACAGAATGATACAGTTGAGACCGTTCACTCAAACTTTGAGGCATCGACTGATCCTCCACACCCCAAACCCGCAGAAACCCCGCAAGTACGTCTAAGGGGTCGAGAGGTTGTCCTTCACTCCCGCGCAGGTTGACATAAAGTTGAGCATCAGGAAAGTCAGATTGTAACTCATAGGCAACTTGCACCGCTAAAGCCGACTTGCCCACACCTGTGACACCCGTGACGAGTGCGATCGCGCCCTGGGATTCTTGACCTGATCTTGCCTGCTTTAACACCCCAGTCAGGCGTTCCAGTTCCCCTTGACGCCCTGTAAAATCCGCCAGTTGCAGGGGTAACTGATAGCTGGACGTCGGTTGCGTCAAAGTATTTTGATAAATCTGTTTCGCTTGACTGGGTTCAACTGTCACCGCATCTTGTACTAGACCATGAAAGTGTAATTCATACCGTGATTTATTTTCACTCATCGATTGCTCCAATGGTTTATCGCCAAACGATCATTATCACTCGCGCTTAAGTAGGTGGGGACAATTCACGTTAACGGAGAGGAACTCGCTGACCGAAAAGAAGCCAGCTACGCTGAAAAAATCTAGACATTCCTTTAAATCTATCCTGACTCAATTTTTTATAAAACGCCAGCTATAAGCGTAAAATCTACTCAAAATAGCTTGATCTTTATCTATGACGACATAAAATTAGCTGATGTCAACTTCTTTAAGAATATGAGATTTTATCATCATGAGGATATTAAACACCGAGGTTTTATCCATTGGATTAACTGTCACGATGCTTGGACAGCTTACGTCATTGAGACAACTCAATTCTCTGGTCACGTCTTCTACCGACTTGGCATTTGGACAATCGGTATGAGTCAAACCAATGAGCATCGGCAGTTGTACACGTTGGTGCATATAGGTAAGAATTTCACGAGCCGAGGAAAAATCATCCGCACGATGGGCTGCTACTAACAGAATATAAGCATCAGCTCTTTGAATTAATAAATCCCACATAAAGTCAAAGCGCGATTGACCAGGAGTCCCGTAAATATGCAGTTCCATTTCCGGACTGAGGATCAGGCGACTAAAGTCAAAAGCAACAGTCGTTTGAGGCTTCAATAAAGATGTGGAATCAGTGGCAAAGCGTTCGGTTTCAATGACGCCAGTGTCACTAGCCGTTTTCACAAATGTAGATTTCCCCGAACTAACAGGACCTGCGACAATGACCCGTAAAAATTTCATTGATTTGACTCCATAACAACACAGCGCAATTCATTCATTTTTTTGCGGATTGCATCAACCGTCTTCTTGATTAATAGATATAAGTCATTGAATCTATTGAATTGGAAGAGAATTGGTTGCAATATTTTGCTCGTTGAGGGGCGACCCGCTAAGATTAATTCACAACTGAACGTCATTCTATTGACGCGGGGCACCCACTCCTGAGGTTGACAAGTTTTAAGATTTTGCCAACGTGAGTTCGTAAAGTAAAGCGGCTACAGCCCCTCCTAATAAAGGACCCACCCAATACACCCAAATATTACCCAGTCCTCCCCCTAATAACGCGGGTCCTAAATGTCGCGCTGGATTCATCGCCCCTCCACTGATGGGACCTCCAGCGAGGATATCTAGGGCTACGGTTAAGCCAATAAATAAGCCCCCAACTTGGGGGGCACGGGGATCAATGGCGGTACCGAAGATAACGAAAACTAAGAAGAATGTCAGAAAAAACTCCATTGCTACTCCAGCAATAGGACTAATTCCTGATCCCAACGCTGGCGTACCCATACTGACGGCATTTAAAACCTGAATGGGAATACTTAGTTTAATCAGACTAGCGGCAAAAATTGCACCTAAACACTGGAAGAGAACATATCCACCCGCATTTTTGGGATCAATTTTACCGGTGAGCAATGCTCCAAATGTCACAGCGGGATTCAGATGACCACCACTAACGGCGGCTGTGGCGCTCACCATTACCGCGATGGTTAATCCATGGGCGAGAGCGATACCCGTTAGTCCAGCACCTCCTTCGGTGATATGGTTTGCGGCGATTGCGCCGACTCCAATGAAGATTAAGGCAAACGTACCAATAAATTCGGCAATGAATGCTTTCCATTTCATCGCTGTCATGTCTCCTACAGTACATCATGTCAGTTGACTGGTTGATAAACGTTGGTTTGATTTAAGGCTACTAACGAGTCCAGTCGTAGATTTTTTAATTGATGTCCCTGTGTTAGAGATGCAATACCTTGATTGTTTTTTTACTGAGTTGGTTAATTAATGTCCAACTCAGGTTACAACTCATCGTGTGAAGATTGAAACTGGATTGATTCAGGCTTTACAGAAAACCGAATATCCTGCCCATTCTTGATGATTAACAAGAGAGACGATAGAGACTTGAGTCTGTACTCTTAGAAAGAGAATGCCAATTTAATAGAAACTCACTGTAATTTTCATTCATGCCCAATTGTTTGCTAAGTTTATAAGTAAACTTTAGCTATATCTTAGCCTGAGATTTGGGAGATAAAAATTACAAGTAGCTTCCCAGATTAGTCAACTTATAAATTGGCTAAATAGACTACCTCATCGCCACTTTCAAGTCATTAACGACACGCTGAATCTCTAACTGTAAAACACCCTGTTTGGCATCTTTTCCGGCGAGGACGATTAAAACAGCATCGTTACCACAATTGGTCAAAATGCTAAACCCTTCACCACTGACAACGCTGATTTGATCCATGCCGCCTTTAGCAAGTTCAGCTCCAACTTTCTCGCCCAGAGACAGCATCGTAGCTGACATGGCAGATACCCGCACATCATCAATACCACCGGGTAAACTGGATGCAAGTGGCAAACCATCTGGAGTTACCACGGCAGCTCCCTCCACATCAGAGATCTTAGAGACAAAGTTGTGGAGAATACGGGTCATTTTGTCAGAGTCAATCGGCATTTTTTTGCTCCTAACGTATTTTCAGAGATTTAGGTTCAGTAACTTATTAGTCTTTGATCGATTGAAACAAACTAAAAATGTTTATTTCAATTAAGCTTTCTATTAAAACAATCTTAAGTCCGGATCTTTTCTATAAATTAAATTTTAAAGTTTTTTTTAATAATTTATTGGTGTTTATAAACGCCCAAATGAATCTATGATTGGCAATTAAAATCACCAAAAACACTTTGCATTAAATGCTACACCTAAAACAGTATAATCAGTAGTTTAAAAACATCATCTGCATAACACTAAGACGTTTTAAAACTCCTGAGTAAGAATTATTTTGCCGATTGAGTCGTTCAACTCAATTCAATTGATCATTCCATAAGTAAGCGAGGGTAATTTGGGCAGAGAGAACAGTACCGTAGTATTCACCCTGAAAAAATTGATGAGACAAAGCTAACCTCAGCGCAAGTCGGTGAGGTTGGCGTAAGGGAAGCCTACCGTTCAAACAAATAAGCTTAACTTAGTCATGACAAAAGACATTTCGCTTTTATCGTGACGTGAAATAGAACATCTTTACTGATGTTTTACTTCCGCGTAGCGGTACTTGTTAAGTGACCTAGAAGCTAAAAACTATTTGGTTAATAAGTGGGTCGTTTATGTTTGCCAATTTACACTAGCGAACAAATTTTATTACCTGAGAAGTTTAGGTTTGTACTACATGTGTATAACATGTTTTACGTTATCTAAACCTTAGTGCGATCGCTAAATAATTGTCAATACAGTTAAGTATTCTTTTTTTACTTAAAGCAATAATTTTTTTTTATTTATAGCTGTGGCAATAAAGCTTACTTCCCTCCCCGCAGAAAATTACCTATTTTTCTCCCCCAGCTCTCCAGACGCTTCTTGCATCGCGTTACGGTATATCTACGGTAGGGGCTGCTGAATAAGTGTTGTGGTGAGGGGGAGCAGGGGAACACCTCGACTTCGCTCGGTGTGTCAGCTGGGGGAGCAAGGGTACATTTTCCCTGAGCAAGGTGATGCCATACTTATGAAGGATGCTACCCCATTTCCTTGAAGAAAACCCTCTGTAAATAAAGCTCAAAGTATTGATGGGCTTTGCGGTTTTGGCTTTGTGCAGCAAGCCCTACGGTATATCAAGGATTTTAGCGATCCCAAAACGTTCCCCGTTCCCTGTCTGACCCACCCATGAAAAAACCCGGTTAAAACCGGGCCACACTACCATTTGATGGAAAACTTACTAAGTCATCAAGCTATGTTGACAAATTTTTGAGTCCCAAGTGGAGTCCTACTTTGTAAGTTCATAGTCACAGGTGAGTGGGCAAGCTGCAAAAATTGACTTATGAAGAATATTCTGCTCACCATGTAACCAGCTTAACCAACGAACTTCCTTAGGATTGACGCCCTTAAAGGTTAATACGGCAGCGCCGAACAAAATGCCAAAAACATTCGCGCCAATCAAACCAACGGCGACGAGCAAAACGGCACTAATCGGCAAAAGTGATTGTAAGGAAATCGCCATAATTGCTCCAAGCGCCACCATTAACACAATCAGCGGAAACCCTGCCACTAAGAGACTTACCGTTAGGGTAAATGTCCAAATTAAGAAGCCTGTGACCTTTTCGTTGAGTGAATAAGTCTTGGTTAAGTTTTCACGGGTTGTCATTTCCATGGACGTTCCTCCTATCGGGGATAAAAAATGGTCTTTATGTAACAAACCTTTAATCAATTTCTGTAATGTAAGAAATTACGAAGGTAAAAACCAGTATAGTGAACTTCTCCGGAGAAATGAGCTTTTTTTTAAAAAAATTTACAATCAGGGTAGACTATTTATGGATCGCTGAGAAGATCAGACCGACAATTGAGTTCAAGCCTTGATTCCAGCTCATCTCTACCTATAGATAGATATTACTGAGCTGTTTAGCCTCCAAACCCTTCAATGGTATACCCTTGAAGCCTTCATAACTTGAATATGACCAATCCCCTAAATTGATTTTGTTAACATTTCTTATACTTTTGTGCCATGCTTCTCATAATTCTGGGGTAACTTCACATATAAGTAGTAGGCTGGCAAGCTTAAAGTTGTGGGTAAAATTTTTCTGGATCGCTACCCTCATAAGGGTTTGAGAAAATACTTGACCACTGTTTTAAGCTTGCCAGTAGGGTGGGCATTGCCCACCCTACATTCCTGGAGTCTTTTACCTTTCTTCAGTCAGCTAGGTATCAATTACGACAGAACCATCTGCAATTCACCAACGGTGCGCTTGATTTCCAGCATCAACAGTCCTTGCTTCGCCGCTTTAGTCGCCAAAACTAGAAAGACGGTATCTTCACCACAACTGGTGAGGATACTCAAACCCTGATCACCCTCTACATAAATACGGTCAATTGTACCGCGAACTAATTCTTTACCAATCCGTTCCCCCAAGGAAAGCATCGCCGCAGACATCGCAGAAACCCGTTCGTCATCCATACCACTGGGTAAAGTCGTCGCCAGAGGTAAACCATCGGGGGTGACAACTGCTGCTCCTTCAACATCAGACGTTGCTGAAGCAAAGTCTTTGATGATCATTCCTAGTTTTTCGGCGTTAATCGCCATTTGGATACTCCTTGTTTAATTTCCAACAGTCTTTGCAGTATATAGATACTCAAAGCTGAGATTTCTCCTGTTTCCCCGACGCTGTTACTCTTAGAGTTCAGCACGAACATTCCTGTTGATTTCACCCATAATGGTGTACTCGAACAGATCACAGCCACCCCCTTGTAAAAGTGATTCAATTTGAGTTCCCTGCAAACGCTGATTCAGAAAGGCTTCGAGAAACCCTTGAACCGCCCCCATGGTGAAAGAAGCTACCCGAGTTGAGCCTTGAATTTCACCGAAAGAGTCAAAGGTTTCGCGAGTATAGACTTTGTAGACATCGCCCTCTTTGATAATTTTGTCAATGACGCACAAACGAGTTCCCTCTTTGCCCAAGGCTAGCTGGGCTTTTTCGGTAATTTCTTCCAATGAGACGGAGGCATCCTGGTCTACCAAATTTAATTTTTTGGCTAGCTCTTGACCCCGTTGGCGACCTGCAGAAAGCATCGCGATCGCAGCGGCTCTTGTACCCAGGGTCTCCTCGATACCGCTAACGATTGCCTTCATTTCTCCAATGCTGCCAAAGTCTCCCAGTTCTTGACGTGGATCTTTCGCTGAATCTGCCATAGTAATTTCCTAATTTGATGTTCAATTTTTGTTGTAACTAAGAGTTCAACTGTTCAGACAAAAATATGTTTTAACAGCCAAATTCTGTGAGTGGCTTGGTAAATAATCCCTGCTTTTATTATATCCGTAAATAACTGAAATATAGGAATAACAAATACTTTCTTAATTAAGTCACCAGAGAATTGTTTTGACCATAAAAAAATAAATTAATAACTAAAATTATTAATTGTAAAACAATAAATGCCAAGAAGATGATGGAAGCCTGTCAGGGACAGCACAAAATGTTCTTGTAGGTTGGGTATAGCGTAAGCGTTACCCGACAGTAACCCAACGGGTTACTTTACCCTTTGGGTTCTCCATGGCGAGTACGAGAAAGCTTCGCCTAGGTTCCAAGGGGCAAATCTACTTACGTTGACATGCTCCCAAGATAATATTGTGATGCAAATTTACTGAAAATAAATCCAGAATCAATTAATCTTAGTGATAGTTTGTTTAATTTGTAATCTCAACAGTAGTGGCGTGGCACACCTAATTTTATAGATGACGCTTATACCCATAAACTGTAGGGTCGCAAGGACTTGCGCCCGATTCAATGATAAGATTTATCCCACAATTTTAGCTGTGCCACGCCAGTAGGGACAGGAAATTTCCTGTCCCTACAAATGGTGATTGAGAGGTTAAGACAGCCTGGGAGCCTTATGCCTTTCTTTGGTCAGCTAGGTGTGTCAACTAATTACGACAAAACCATCCGCAATTCACCAACAGTGCGCTTGATTTCCAGCATCAACAGTCCTTGTTTAGCCTCTTTCGTCGCCAGCACCAGAAAGACGGTATCTTCACCACAACTGGTCAAGACACTAAAGCCCTTTGCACCCTCGACATAAATCCGGTCAATTGTACCGCGAACTAATTCTTTACCAATCCGTTCCCCTAAGGAAAGCATCGCCGCTGACATCGCAGAAACTCGTTCGTCATCCATACCACTGGGTAAAGTCGTCGCCAGAGGTAAACCATCGGGGGTGACAACTGCGGCTCCTTCAACATCAGAGGTTGCTGAAGCAAAGTCTTTGATGATCATTCCTAGTTTTTCGGCGTTAATCGCCATTTTGATACTCCTTGTTTAATTTCCAACAGTCTTTGCAGTACATAGATACTCAAAGCTGAGATTTTTCCTCTTCCCCTCGACGCTGTTACTCTTAGAGTTCAGGACGAACATTCCTGTTGATTTCACCCATAATGGCGTACTCAAACAGATCACAGCTACCCCCTTGTAAAAGTGATTCAATTTGAGTTCCCTGCAAACGCTGATTCAGAAAGGCTTCGAGAAACCCTTGAATCGCCCCCATGGTGAAAGAAGCTACCCGAGTTGAGCCTTGAATTTCACCGAAGGAGTCAAAAGTTTCGCGAGTATAGACTTTGTAGACATCGCCCTCTTTGATAATTTTGTCAATGACGCACAAACGGGTTCCCTCCTTGCCCAAGGCTAGCTGGGCTTTTTCGGTAATTTCTTCCAGGGAGACGGAGGCATCCTGGTCTACCAAATTTAATTTTTTGGCTAGCTCTTTACCCCGTTGGCGACCTGCAGAAAGCATTGCGATCGCAGCGGCTCTTGTACCCAGGGTCTCCTCGATACCGCTAACGATTGCCTTCATTTCTCCAATGCTGCCAAAGTTTCCCAATTCTTGACGTGGATCTTTCGCTGAATCTGCCATAGTATTTTCCTCATTTAATGAACAAGATTTGTTGGCATTAAGAGTTTAGCTGTTCAGGCAAAACTATGTTTTAACAGCCAAATACTGGGAGTAGTTCCAGTAAATGTTTTCTATTTGTGTTGTAGCACTTTATCTTTAATATGTCTGCATATTCAGGATTTTTTAAATTCATTAACTATAGAATTTATAATCAAATTAACTCTGGTTGTAATTTTCAATAATTAAAGTTATTTTTTTATTAAAAATAATCATTTTGACAGTTTAAACGCTATCTATAGGAGTAAGGTGGGCATTGCCCACCCTACATACAAGAGAACCTTCTGCCTTTCTTTGATCAGCTAGGTGTCAATTACGACAGAACCATCCGCAGTAAGGTGGGCATTGCCCACCCTACATACAAGAGAGCCTTCTGCCTCTGTTTGATCAGCTAGGTGTCAATTACGACAGAACCATCTGCAATTCACCAACGGTGCGCTTGATTTCCAGCATCAACAGTCCTTGCTTTGCCGCTTTAGTCGCCAGCACCAGAAAGACGGTATCTTCACCACAACTGGTCAAGACACTAAAGCCCTTTGCACCCTCGACATAGATCCGGTCAATTGTACCGCGAACTAATTCTTTACCAATCCGTTCACCTAAGGAAAGCATCGCCGCAGACATCGCAGAAACCCGTTCGTCATCCATACCACTGGGTAAAGTCGTCGCCAGAGGTAAACCATCGGGGGTGACAACTGCTGCTCCTTCAACATCAGAGGTGGCTGAAGCAAAATCTTTGATGATCATTCCTAGTTTTTCGGCATTAATAGCCATTGTCATACTCCTTGTTCAATTTCAAATAGTCTTTATCGCGATAGATACTGAACGAAAACTTGAACCCTTTTAATGATTGACTGCAGGAAGAGCGGCGTACTCTAATAGATCAAAATTGCCACCCCGTAAGACGGATTCAGATTGAGTTCCCCGTAGGCGCTTACCTAAAAATGTTTCGAGAAATCCTTGAATTGCCCCCATGGTGAATGTACATTGCCGGGATGAGCCTTGAGATTCGCCGGCTGAACAAACAGTTTCGTGAGTATAAACCTTGTAGATATCACCCTCTTGGGTAACTTTGTCAATGACGCACAAACGAGTTCCCTCTTTGCCCAAGGCTTCCTGCATTTTTACCGTCACATCTTCCAGGGACATCGAGGAACCCTTGCCCGCCAAATCCAGATCTTCGGCTAGCTTTTTACCCCGTTGGCGACCTGCAGAAATCATTGCGATCGCGGCAGCTTTTTCGCCCAGCGCTTCTTCGACACCGACAACGATTGCCTTCAAGCAAACAATGCTGCTAAAGTCTCCCAGTTCTTGACGTATTTCATTCTGTGCAATTGCCATAATATTTTCCTCATTTGATGCTAAAAATGCTGACAATGATAGTTTGTTTAGCTGTATAGAAATAATATTTTTATACAGCTAATTTTTAGGGTTAGTTTTAGGTAATAATCCCTACTTCTGTTTTAGCAATTAATTAGGAAAATGTCTGTAGTTTTCTATGATGTTTTTATGAAGCATATATAAAGTCTATGGCTGAGTATATTTTTAAGAAAAAAATAAATTAATTGGCGCAATCAATGCCTGCACCAATGCAATATTGTCAAGCGATAATTTTTACGGCAAAAATAAATTAAATTGAGTAATCGTTCGTTTGATTTCTAATTTCAACAGTCCCGGCTTAGCTGTTTTACTGGCTAAAACCAGAAAAACAGCATCTTCCCCGCAACTGGTTAAAATACTTAAGCCATGGTTACCTTCGACAGAAATGCGAGCAATAGTTCCCCGAGCCAGTTCCTTACCAATCCGCTCACCCAGAGATAACATCGCTGCTGATATTGCCGATACCCGTTCATCATCCATATCAACTGGCAAACTAGCAGCTATGGGTAAACCATCAGGAGTAATCATTGCTGCACCTTGCACATCAGGGGTATTGCTTACAAAGGTTTGTAAAATACGCCCTAATTTGTAAGGATTAATCGCCATAGCCGTCGTTTTGTTTAAATTGATTCAATAATCTCCTTTGTGCAAACGTCATGTAGAGACGTTCTCAGAGAACGCCTTTACTCAAATCATGACGATGTTCAGCTTTTTTGCGTATTTATTTTATTGACGCTATTCTGTACTCATACAATCCAATTGCAAAAACCGGATTATTTTTGGACAGCGCCTAAAATCTTGTACTCGAAAACGTCGTGAGTTCCTTCCCGTAATGTTGATTCAGTCTGAGTTCCCCGTAAACGCTTACCTAAAAAGGCTTCAAGAAACCCTTGAATTGCCCCCATCGTAAATGTGCATTGACGAGACGAGCCTTGAGGTTCACCTGCTGAACAAACAGTTTCGTGAGTATAGACTTTATATCCTTCGTCTTCCTGGATGATCTTGTCAACCACGCACAAGCGAGTCCCCTCTTTACCTAAAGCGTACTGAACTTTTTGGGTCACATCTGCTAAAGAAACTTCTTTGCCCTTGTCCACTAATCCAAGCTTTTCAGCTAACATTCTGCCCCGTTGACGACCCGCCGAAATTAGTGCAATTGCGGTAGCTTTATCGCCTAAAGCTTCTTCAACACCAGTAATAATGGCTTTGAGGCAAATAATACTGCTAAAGTCTCCAAGTTCTTGGCGTAGTTCATTCTGTGCAATTGCCATATCCATCTCCTTAGTTGTATTGATTTGACTGTAATCAGTTAACTTTCTATTTACTATTTCTCCATTAAAAGCATCATTCAGATATTTCTCTATAAAAGTATTTTTAAGTTTTATTAAAGGCAAATCAAATACTTTTATGATAATATTGTAAGCTTAGAAAATGGCTTGCAAGTTCATTTAAATAACTTTATTTATTAAAACATTTAGTGCAGTTACAACCGAATTTTTTAGTCGAGGATTAACCTTCAAAATAGCTGGACAATCTTTAGCATTTAAAATGCCTAAATGTTTGACTATTTCTTCTGTCGGTATAGCCCCCGAACAATCAGTATGAGTTAAACCAATAACCATCGGTACTTGAACGCGATCGTTCATAAACGCTAAAATATCTTTAGCGTAGGAAAAACTATCTGCTTGATTAGCCTTCACCAGTAGAATATAAGCATCAGCCCCTTTAATTAAAATATCCCACATAAAATCAAAGCGGGTTTGACCGGGAGTCCCATATATATGTAAGATTTTATTGGCATCTAAAACCAATTTACCAAAGTCAAACGCAACGGTAGTTTTATCCTTAAATGAGGATTCTATTTCCGAATTACTAACCTTACGTTCTATTTCTACAACATCAATTTCACTAGCTGTACGTACAAAAGTAGACTTACCTGCTCCTACAGTTCCGGTTATGACTATACGTATATTTTTCATAAAAATTATTTGATCATTTTTTGCTGTTAGTTTTATTATGTGGCATAACGATATCATAAATAATTACTACATAAAGTTGTTTTATTGACCTCCATAAATCCAAAAGCTAAATCACGATTATCTTGAACTAAAAGAATACTTTCATTGTTTGATTTGTAAGGAAAAACAGAAAATGCTGTCAAGGGTATAATTGAGTAATGTCAGGATATTTATTGCTTTTTTGCAGTTAATTAAAGACTTTTAAATAGTGCCTGACAATTGTTATTTGCTTTACATCAAGATAGACTTAAGGTCACCAAGCGCCCGTTTTATTTCCAACATCAAAAGTCCTTGTTTAGCTTGTTGAGTGGCTAAAACGAGAAATACAGCATCTTCACCACAACTGGTCAAAATACTCAAGCCTTGGTTACCTTCAACATAGATGCGATCAATTGCACCTCGAACCAGTTCTTTACCAATTCGTTCCCCTAAAGATAGCATCGCCGCAGACATGGCTGATACCCGTTCATCATCCATATTACTAGGCAAAGTAGTTGCCAGAGGTAAACCATCTGGAGTGACAATAGCAGCACCTTCAACATCATTCGTCGCCGAGACAAAATCCTTGAGAATATGTCCTAATTTTTCAGAATTGATCGCCATTGATTGTTTGTACTCCTGCTAAAATTTGAGAGATTGCTAATACAGTTAAGCGTTGAGTTACATCGAAGCTGCACCTGTGGAAATGAGCCGTTTGAATAAGCCTTCTGTCCAGCCAGTTTCTTGAAGTACAGCGGCTGACGTGACTTCAATGTAGGCTTGTTCAATAAATGCCAGATCAATCATGCAAATTAGACTGAGGGCATCCCGTAATTCTTCATTTTTGTCTGCCTCTTTTAGCTTTTGACCTACAGCATTAACCACAATTGCCATAGCTGGAACCACATGTTGCGGTCCAATACCAATCTGCACATGCACTAGACCAATTCGCCAGCGGCGATCGGCATAAGCATTACCCCAATCATCTATACCTGTAAACATTTCGTAAAACCATTGAGTAAAGGTTTCACGTAGGCGATGCATCCGTCCTTCTTTGGCATTTAAAATTTCGCTCATTTCTGGATCTCGTCCCAAATAGGCATAGAAATGATCTGCCATTTCTGGAGCGATGTCTTTACCCCAATCTGCGTTAGCTTTGAGGATTGCTTTGTCTTCATCGGTAAAGCTAATACGCTTTGCCATTGTTTCCATAAATGCATGAGCATCTAAAGCCATAGTTTTCTCCTACCAGCATGAATTTTTAATCTTCTTCATTGATAACAAATTGTTTTTACGTTTGTCCATATTTTTTTGTGTTGATTTTGTGAAAAAATTTGACCATAAAATTAAGCAGCACATTTTATTTAAATGCCAAATAAAAAGCAAAGTATGGCATTTAAATAAAATGAATATAACGCACCCTTAGAACTGTAATTGACTTCAAGGATATTCAAGTGTTAGAAAATAGATGGCAAATAGAATGAATGCTATCGTATATTGCTAGACTAATGCCGAACTTTATCAGCCTAAACTAATGCTGTGTTAACACTAAGCTGTCATGCATTTAAATTGGGTATTAGTAGCGAGCAAGATGCAAAGCCTGCGGCATGGCTTCGCTAAAGCCTGCGGCATGGCTTCGCTAAACGCACTACAAGGCTTTCGCCATTACTAATATTAAGGTTTAAATGCC